>JALHPA010000617.1 GCA_022842745.1 Pirellulales bacterium | reverse complement strand
GCGTATCCCATTTCGTGCAACCGTCGATAAGCCCGAATCATGTTCGCCGTTAGCCACGTGGATTCGCGTCGATTTCCCGCACAAGCGCACCCCAGCAACACGCCGGAAAAATCTCGATCGCTCGTCACCTTGAACCTGCCGCTCCGCACCGTGCGCGCCAGGCGGCGCGAGACGTAAAACCGGTCGAACTCGAATATCGCCCGCGGGTCCGGCGACCACCACAACAGCGGTTGATCGTCGTCAAACATCGGCCACGGGAAGATCCCGTGCCGATAAGCGTCCAGCAGCCGATCGGGCGATAGGTCTCCCCCTACCAGAACGATCCCATGCTCGTCGGCCGTTTCCGCGGGCGGAAAGAATCGAGATCTCGGCAGCCCAGACATTCTTCCAATGTAACAGCGATCCGTTCCATCCAACAACTCGCCCGCCGATAGCCTCCGGCGCGAGTATCGGCCCTCTCGATAACACGACAAGCGCCTGCCCAAATGGGAATGCCCGCGCCCCTCTGCCGCGGACCGTTCGTTTCGCTCCGCAATTTTGCACACTCTGCGTAACAGTCGAACACCGCGTGCGCTTCAATCAAGCGTGGGAATGGGACTGATGGACAGGACCTTCCCAGTGCAACCTTCCAACGAACGAACGAAAGGAGTTCCCTATATGTTGCGCAAATTTTTCTTCGCCTCGATCCCCGTCGCTGCCGTCGCGGTGGCCCTGGTCGGAATGAATACCAAGCCAGTCGCCGCCATCGATCTCAACCAGGTCAAGGCGGGCCCCGGAGTGTTTCACCTGGTCGGCAACGGTGGCAAGAACCACGGTGGTCACAACCACGGTGGTCACAATCATGGTGGCAACGGCCAATATGGTAAATACGGCCAATATGGCCAGTGGGGCCAGTACGGAAAATACGGCCAATGGGGTCAGTACGGCCAGTGGGGTCAATACGGAAAGTATGGCCAATGGGGCGGGCAATACGGCAAGTACGGTCAATATGGCCAGTACGGCAAGTATGGCCAGTGGGGCGGACAATACGGCCAATGGGGCCAATACGGTAAGTACGGACAATGGGGCGGTCAGTACGGACAGTATGGGGGCCAGTACGGTCAGTGGGGTGGCCAGTATGGTCACTACGGCCAATCGGGCTTCAAAGCAGGTTTCGGCTCCTAGTTCTTCCTCCCACTAGGCAGGCATGGCAATTCGGCCTCCTCCCCGGCCCTTGCCATGCCTGCCGCTTTTTATCTCGCGAGCCTCGCCATGTCCAAATCCTTCTCCTGCGCGGTTGTCCTCGTGGCCACCCATTTAGTCCTGGTCGCTTGCGGAGGCTTGAATCTCTCTGTTAGCGCAGTCGGCGGTCCGATCGGCCGCGCGATCGCCTGGTACAGCGCCCTCAGCGGCGCAGACTCCGGCTATGCCTTCTTCGTCTCTCCCATCGCGTCCGAGACGCAGGCGGAGTTTCTCCTCGTCGACCGAGAGGGGAATGCCTGGACCGAATCGCTCGCTTGGGCCACGAGCAGCGAAGCCAACATGCGGCTCAAGAATACCGTCGACACCATGGTCAATTATGAAAACATCCGCCCGGCAGTCGCCGCCTCGTGGGCCGCTCTGTTCTTCGGTCGCTACCCGGACGTAACCACCGTCGAGGTCCATGTCGTGGGACAGCGTCTCCCGAAAATGTCAGAGTACCGAACCGGCCAGCGGCCCGAATGGGGTACCGTCTTCTACGAGGTATTCCGCCGCGAAGCTCCCCCGCGCGGCAATGTAACAACGTGAGGGACTTGCCGCTGAGCAAGTTAATCAAGCCCTCGCACCCTCCACTCCGCCATGCATCCTACCCGCCTCAATCCGATGATCCGCTGCCTGCGGCGATTCCCATCGGCTGCCGTCGCCTTTGTTTCCCGGCCCGCTTCCGCGGAACCGCTCTCCGCCATGCGTATCGCGATCTCGGCAATCCTACTGGTCCAAGCCTGGAACTGGGCCGGCAGCCTGCCAGAGTTGTTTGGAAGTCGCGGGGTAATGCAGTGGATGGACGCACCTCTAAATCCGGGAATCCCCCGAATCGACTGGTTCACCGCCGCCGCCGAAAAGCTGGGCCTGCAAGAACATCTGACCCTCCAGGCGGTGTTTTTGGTCTATGTAACCAGCTTGGCCTGCCTGTTGGTTGGCTGGCGGACGCGGTCGGCCGCGATCGCCGCCTGGTTCTTGCAAATGACCTTTCGCCATACCGCGGCCGCGACGGCCTACGGCGCCGATTCATTCGCCCACATAGCCCTGTTCTATTGTACTTGGATGCCCGTCGGCGCCGCCTGGTCGCTCGACCGCTCCGCCGGTCGCGAAGATGGCCGGCCAACCGCATGGGCCAGGCTCTCCATCCGCACCGTTCAAATCCACCTCTGCTTGATGTACTTCATCGCAGGCATCGAAAAGGCGGCCGGCTGGGACTGGTGGAATGGCGAGGCCCTGTGGTGCGCCCTGATGCGCCGCGATCTCTGCCCATTCGACATGTCCTGGATCGCTCAATTCCCGCTGCTTCCGCTGCTCTTGGGATGGGGAACCTTGGCCATCGAGATCTTGTATCCTGCGATGGTCTGGCCACTGCGAACGCGGCGCCTCTGGGCGATTGCCACCATCAAACTGCACATTGGCATCGCCATTTTCATGGGCCTGATTTCCTTCTCGGCCCTGATGCTCTGCCTGACCGGGACGATGTTCCTGATCTCCGCCGAACCGGGCGTCCCCCGGGCGGAGCGTACTTGGGCCGGTCTGCTCCGCTGGCTGCTTGGCACTGAAACGCAGGTCCGCCCGCTGGTCGGTTAACCAGTCGAACTTCAGCCACCGACCGGTCGGTGTTGAAACCGGTCAAGCCGGGATGAGAAATCAATCGCCGACAACAATCAATCGCCGACAACTCTGCACCGCCAAGCCCAAAGCGCGCCAGCAAGTGCCGCAAAACCAGCCAATACCCACGTCGCCGGTTCCGGAACCGTATACTCGACTCCGTACAAGAACGACTCGACCTCCATGCTTCTCGCATCGGACAACACTTCGCCAAACGCCAACTGGGGTCCCAGCGTAAAACTCTGAAAGTCCTGCACCGTATTGCGGGTGACAAACGCGCCCAGGGAGACGTTACGGCGATGCGTCAAGTCATCGAGCCAGGTGTCGAGCAAGTTGACGTTGGAATTGTAACTGACGATTCCCCG
>JALHPA010000616.1 GCA_022842745.1 Pirellulales bacterium | reverse complement strand
ATCCGGTCCAGGTGTCCGGGGATGACGTCTGCGTGGCCCTGAACGACTAAAGCGGAAACCGATTGCCGGCCAGGAGCGGTACGATGGCACTCACCGAAGAACAAATTCGCGAAACTTTGAAGCAGGTCATCGATCCTGAGCTGTTCGTCAATATCATCGACCTGGGCCTGGTCTACACCGTGACCACCGCCGAGGCGGACGAGAAAAACGAAGCCGGCGAATCGAAGGAAGACGTCTTCATCGATATGACGATGACCAGCCCCGCCTGCCCGGCCGGTCCGCAACTGATCGGCAATAGCAAACAGGCCGTGGCGCGTCTGCCGAACGTCCGCAATGTCGAGGTCCGGATCGTAATGACCCCCCCCTGGACCCCGGATTTGATGACCGAAGAAGCCCGCGACCAACTGGGCATTTTTTGATCGACTCGGCCCCGTCGCGAGGCGCCCTGTTTTTACCGCGTACCTCGTTCTGTCGCAATAACTTCCGCCGCAAATTGCTCCAGGTGCGCCCGCAATCGAACGGCCCCAACGACGCCGGTCGAAACGATTGAAAGTCCGGTCGCCGGTCTCTATATTCCAGGAGCATTCACCTCGGTCGCCGCAGTCCAACATTGCCCAACCTGTGTGGGCGGATCCATGGTTCCTCGCTGGTTGCTATGGACGCTGTTGGCTTTGCTGTGTTGGGGCGTCTGGGCGATCCTCGCCATGTCGATCGAGGACGGGCTGACCGGCGCCCAAACTCAGGCAATTTCCACACTTGGCATGCTGCCCGTTATTGCCGCGCTGGCGGCGCGGCGGCCCGACCAGGATTCACGATCGTCGCGGCGGGGCGTCGCGCTGGCATTCGGCGGGGGACTTGTGTCGTGCCTGGGAAACGTGACGTACTTCCCGCTGGTGGGCCAAGAAAACACAGCGGCTGCGGCCACGGCCCTGACCTCACTCTACCCGCTCGTTACGATCGTGCTGGCGGCGATGGTGCTGCGCGAGCAATTGAATCGCGTGCAAATGGCGGGCATCGTCTTGTCGCTGGCGGCGATTTATCTGTTCAATGTGCCGCAGGAGGGGGAGAGCGGATTGGTAACCTGGATAGTCGTGGCCGCATTGGCGCCGATCGTGCTCTGGGGCGTGTCCGGATTAATGCAAAAAATGGCGACCAACCACCTTTCCGCGCGGGACTCGACGCTCTGGTTTCTGGCGGCGTTTCTGCCCCTGGGCGCGTGGTTGGCGATTCGCGAACCGTGGTCCGCCGCGGTCTCCCCACGGCTGCTGTTTCTTGCCGTGGCAGTGGGGTTTACACTGGCGCTTGGGAACCTGGCAATTCTGTACGCCTTTTCGAGCGACGGCAAAGCCTCGATCATCGCCCCGCTGGGCGGCCTCTATCCTCTGATCAGCATTCCCTACGCCGTCGGCTTTCGAAATGAGCCATTGGATCCGCGTAAAATCGCAGGCATCGCCGCGGCGCTCGTGGCCGTGGTGCTGTTGACGTGGGAATCCAACAAAACATCCGCAGAAATCCCCTCTGAGGTAATTCAATAATGTCGATTGTCGAACGCCTACGCGAAGGTGTTGTATTAGGAGACGGAGGCTACCTGATCGAGCTGGAGCGGCGGGGCTACGTCGACAGCGGTTCTGAGAAAGAGCGGGTGGGAACCGGCCGCGGAAGCGGGCAATTCACCCCGGAAGTGGTTCTGGAAAACCCTGCCGCACTTGTCCAGTTGCATCGCGAGTTCTTGGACGCCGGGGCCGACGTCCTGCAAGCGCTGACCTTCTTCGGCACCCGGGAAAAATTGGGCCGCGCAGGATACGGCGCCCAGACCGAAGCGATCAATTCCGAAGCCGTCAAACTGGCGCGGGGAGTCGCCGGCCCGCGGGCGATGGTCGCCGGCAGCGTCTCGCGGACGCAATTGGTCGAGCGCGAGGGCCCCTCGGCGTTGGGCACCGCGGCCGACCATCTGCGGGAGCAACTGCGATTGCTGGCGGACGCCGGGATCGACTTCGTGATCCTGGAAACGTTCTTCCACCTGGCGGAAATCCGGTTGGCGCTCGCCGCGGCGGTCGAGATGGGCATTCCGGCGATCGCCACCATGAGCTTTCGTCCGCTAATCACCCAATGTACCGATGGCCACTCCCCCGCGCAGTGCGCCAAGATTCTGGCCGACGAGGGAGCGATTGCGGTGGGGGCCAACTGCGAGCAAAACCCCCGCCGGATGCTCCCCCTGCTGCGAGAGATGCGGGAATCGACGAAGATCCCCCTGGCGGCCCAACCGTCGGCGTTCGCCACGACGGACGAGTGCCACAGCTTCACGCGGCTGCCGGCCTTTCCAGACGACCTGGAAACGATTCAGGTTTCGCGGCGCGAGTTTTTTGATTTTGCCCAAGCAGCACGGAACGAGGGAATCGGCTTTTTGGGAGGCTGCTGCGGCTGCAACGCGGCCTACATTCGCGCTCTTGCCAGGGGTCTCGGTGCCCAGAATTGAACGATGTTCTCCTTTCCGGACCCATCCGCTAATCCGTCAGCCGCGGTCCCTGCCCGGGGGGCGCCCCAGTTCGCGATTGGCGTCGACGTGGGAGGGACGAAATGCGCCGCCGGTCTGGTGCGCCTCTCGGACGGTTGTGTGCTCGCCCGGCGGTTGCAGCCCACCCTGCCGAAGCGCGGGGGCGAGGCGGTCTTGCAAGATGTCATCGCGCTGGCAATTTCCTTGCGCGACGAGGCGGCTTCGCGGCAGGCGGTCGTGGCGGCGGTGGGGGTGGGGGTCGCGGAACTGGTCGACGAACGCGGAGACGTTCATAGCGCCGCCACCATCGATTGGCCAGGGCGAACGGTGCAAGCCAGAATTTCCGCCGCGCTGTCGCTACCGGCCGTTGTGGATGCCGACGTCCGCGCCGCCGCCCGCGCGGAGGCCCGCTTCGGTTCCGGCCGGCCGTTCAACCCGTTTCTGTTCGTCACCATCGGCACCGGGATCAGTTGTTGCCTGGTGATTGCCGGGCAACCCTTTTTAGGCGCCGGCGGACAAAGCGGCACGATGGCGAGCAGCCCGACATTGATCGCGGACGGCCGCGGAGAATTGATCGAGGGTCCCCCGCTGGAGGAATTCGCGGCGGGACCGGCGCTGGGCCGGCGGATGCGAAATCTGCGGCCCGAGTTTGAAGGCGACGCGGTCGAGGTGTTGCTGCTGGCGCTGAGAGGCGATCGTCCGGC
>JALHPA010000615.1 GCA_022842745.1 Pirellulales bacterium | reverse complement strand
GCTTCCAATCGCTCCAGGATGGCGTCTCGCTCCACGTGGGCTTGCTGGTCGGGATTCATCACGACAATCGACGCCACGCAGTCATTCCAGCGGCAGACGATTTGCTCCCGCACGGTATGCCAGGTGAATGGCTTATCGGAGCGAAAGGCGTCCCGTTCCCAACGGGAGAAGAAATCCGCCCATTCGTCCCACGTCATATCCTGCGGCCCCAGCGGCAGCCCGTCGGCGTCGTATTGTGGGATGGACAGTTCGGTCGGTGCGGAGCAGGGCAGCGCCAGCGTGGCGACAGCGGCTTTCAGTGCGGTGCGGCGGTTCATGGCTTGGTCTCCTGGACGGCGCGGCGGTTGTAGGTGTAGGTCAAACCGATGGCCACTTTCGCTCTCGTATTCACGTCTCGGGACACGTAGCGGCTGCGCTCGATGATGTCGGCCATGAGGCGTTGGCTAACCCCGATGGCTTCGGCGAATTCGGAATAGCTCATCTGCATCGCGCGGAGTGCCGACCGCACGTCACGGGGGGATAGATGCTGCTTTTCCAGGAGCATCGCCAGCACGTCGCAAGCGGTGCCGTCAATCTCTCGTTGGAACACGTGCAACGTGCGCAGCAACTTGATGGGGATGCGTTTGACCGGCTCTTCCATCGTCTCGACTTCGATTGTCGAGGGATGCTCTTGTCCGGGCCGGTCGATCCCCCGGGCAGCCGTGTGGTTGGCGAGAAACCTCGGGTCCACGTAGTTCCGAATCGTGACCAGTGACAGGTGACCGAGTTGGTGAATCGCCGCGTGTTCGCCGAGCTTGAGCGCAATCTGCGTGGCGCAGGTCCGACGAATCTTGTGGAACAAGTCGCGCGGCCCACACTTGAGACCAGCCGCCACGATGATTTTCCGCAGCCATTCGTTTTGACATTTCGAATACGCGCCCTTGTACGGCCAGGGGAAGAGATATTCACGCGTCGGCGGCAGTGTATCGACGATCGCGGCGATGGTCTGGTCGTGCAAGTGAAACACTTGCTCCACACCGTTTTTCATCCGCTCCGCAGGCACCCGCAGCGTCTTCGTGGTGAAGTCCAGTTCATTGAACCGGATGCCGAGCGCGGCGGTACGACGTAGCCCCGTGTCGTACAGCACCAACAAGAGCGCCACCCACCACCGATCAGCATCGACCCCGACGATTTTTCCCGTCGCCTGGCGTGCCGACGTGAGAATCGCCGCCATGTTTTCGACGCTCCAGGCTTCCGGCAGTCGCCGCAGTTCCCGCAGGCGTTCGTAGTCAATCGCCTCAGTAGCGAATCGCCGACGCAGGGCGAACCGGCTCAGCGCCTTGAGTCGGGCAATCTTGGCGTTGATGGTGGACCGGGATTGTCCGCCCTCCAGCATCGCGCCAGCCCAAGCGGCCGCCGTCTCAGTGTTCAGGTCGGCGAGAATCGGCTCCCGCCCCAGGTACTTGCGAAAGCCATTCAGGCAATCGAGCCAGGGATCGTAGTTCCGCTCCGAGACGGCCCTCGGGGGACGGCAGAGGCGGTACACTTCACGGTAAAATTTCCGCACCGGCAGGTCCGGTTGCGGTTCTCGCTGCGCCATGAGAGTTACCTCCAGGCGCAGAGCGAGCTGGCGAAGGGTCCGGTGGGTCAACGAGACCGTTCGAAACGGGCCAATTCTCCGGCGAGAGTCGCCTTAGACGCAACGCCATCGCATTGCTAGAATTCGCCCAGCCCATTGCAGCTATGCTCTGCATTGTGGTTAGGCCGGCGTGGGAGTAACGATCCTACGTCGGCCGTCTTGATGAAACTGCCCGTGAATCTAATCCCGGGCCGGGGCGGTGGCAAGGGGGAAATCAACCCTGCGAGTGGCCCCTCGAAATCGCCATGATTCCGACCAGCAAATCCCCCGCCGCTCGCAAAGTGCGTTTTGGCGCGTTGCCGGGTAAGGGGTTAGGAGGGCGGCCTAGCAGTGAGTGGTGGGAGCATCGAGCGCCGCATTCGCTCCCTAACGCATCGTAGCCCCGGACGTATCAAACGTCGTCCAGGTCCGTTCGAGGCGATTGTGGGGCGAATACGGATACCGGTTGTGCGTCAAAGTCGCGCGACGGGGGGCGTTTCATCCGGCGGGCCGGCCCCCACCTGTTGCAGTTTCCCTGGCCGCGGCGAATCATTAGGATAGGAGCGATCCAGCAGGGACGTGGAAAGAACTCGCTGTCCCCTAGAGACCGCACCATGTCACAAGCCATTCGGACAGGCAGTTCGCTTGCGGAACGCAAGGCGCTGGCGCAAGAAGTGATTCTTGCGATCGCCGAGCAGTCGCCCGGCAACGAGATTGAGGGCAAGGGGCGACTTTACAAGGCGTTCTACATCGCCCACTTGTTCTACCACGTCAAAACGGGGCGGATGCTGACAGACTGGCCAATCGTGCGCATGCCGAACGGTCCGGGAATCAATGGCTTTGACGAGTTGATGTCCGGTTTGATCGCAGCGGGCAAAATGCAAATCGTGCCCACGACAGTCGGCCCGTACCCGTCATCGAAGTTCCGCGCAGTCCATTGCGACCAACCGGCACAATTAAACGCTATGGCGCTGGACGCGATCCGAGAAGCAGTCCAGTACATCGAGGGCAAGAACTTCGCGCAGCTCAGCGATATCACGCATGAGTTCTCCCGGTCGTGGAACGCGGCTCGCGATGGCGACGTGTTGCCGATCTATCTCGACTTGCTGACGGATGACGAGTACCAGGCCAGCGTGACCAGCGCGACAGAAACGAACGACTTGGTTAATAGCCTCTGGAATGCGATTGACCCGTGAATCGTTGCGCTCGCACGATCGTTCGCATCGCCGGCTTAGTCGGGCCGCTGTACGTTGCGGGCGGAAGTGTTCGCGACTTCATCGAAAGCGATGCCGTCGCAACCGACGATCCCATGTTGGTTGCGGTGTCGATCGTGACCTACTTCTGCCTGGACGACGAACGCTCGCTCGTTAAGAGTGCGAATCCGCTTAAGCTGTTGGTCGAATTCTGCAAGGCGGAACTACACTGGCCTCGCGATCGCGTCGTTGCCGAACGCGCGATTCTTGAACTTGGAACGCTACTCAAAGCGAAGCCCGCCGATGCGGATATTGAGGGGTGGGTAAGGGCATACTGCTGCTAACTGTCCGGGCTTACAACACTTCGCACTTTTTCCTTGCCACGCCCGCCACGCCGCGTTACCGTCGTAAATGAACG
>JALHPA010000614.1 GCA_022842745.1 Pirellulales bacterium | reverse complement strand
GAAGAGCCGGCGTTGAGCGCCAAAATCGCGTCGATCACTTCCCGTGCCCTCGCCGCTTCGCTTCGACCATCCGCACCGCCAACGCGCACGACATCAGCCGCGTCCGCTGCGAATCCGCCCGGCTGGTCAAAATGATCGGCGCCCGCACTCCCAGCACCAATCCGGCCGCGGCGGCGTGGCCCAGAAACGTCAATTGCTTCGCCACCATATTCGCGGAGTGAATATCCGGCGCCACCAGAATATCCGCGTCGCCCGCCACTTTGGAAGTCAATCCCTTGTCTTGCGCCGCCTGCTGGCTGATCGCCAGGTCAAACGCCAAAGGACCGTCCAGAATGGCGTTGGGAATCTGCTTGCGATCCGCCATTTTGCACAAGCAAGCCGCGTCCACCGTGGCCTGAATCGTCGATTTGACCTTCTCCGTCGCCGCTAAAATGGCCACCTTCGGCTGGGCCGCGCCGTTGGTGATCACCCGCCACAGTTCGATCGCGTTGCGGCAAATGTCCGCCTTGTCGTCCATGTTGGGGGCGATGTTCACCGCCGCGTCGGTAATCATCAGCAGCTTGTGATACCCAGGCACGTCAATCGCATACGCATGGCTGATCCGCCGCTGCGTGCGCAAGCCGGAGCTGGTCTGCACGACCACCGACAATAGCTCATCGGTCGGCAGATTGCCCTTCATCAGCGCGGCCACTTCCCCGGCGGAGGCCATGCTTACCGCCTTCTCCGCGGCGGCGTGGCTATGTTCGGTCGAGATTAGCGTATAACCGCCAATGTCCACCCCGGCCTCTTCGGCCGCCATCCGTATTCGCCCCGCCGGTCCAATCAGCACCGGATCAATCAGGTTTTCCCGCACCGCTTCCATCACCGCCTGCAACACCGTCGCCGAGACCGGATGCACGATCGCCGTCCGCGCAGGCGGAAGTTTTTCGCAAGTGTCGATCAAATCGCGGAATCGGTCATGGAAGTGCAAATGGACATCCGGCAGCTCCGGGCGGACCCGGCGGATTTTTTCGACCGGCGCGACAACGGTAGCGGTGCCGGTGGCCACCGTCTCTCCCAGCGCGTTGGTGCATAGGCAGCCCAGCACCACGACGTGCTTCTCCGCCCGCTTTTCCTTCACGGAAACCGTCACCCGGATCGTTTCGCCCGGCCGGACCGGCTGTTTGAAGTCCAGGTTCTGGTTGAGAAAAATCGTCCCCGGGCCGGGCAGCGCCGTTCCCAGCAGGGCGGAAATCAGCGCGCCGGTCCACACCCCATGCCCGACCACGCCGCGAAAGACGCTGTCCTCGGCATACGCTTCGTCCAAGTGAGTAGGGTTGAGATCGCCGGAAAGCACGGCGAAAAGCTGGATGTCCTGCTTGGAAAGCGTCCGGGTGAGACTCGCCGTCTGACCAATCTTTAGTTCGTCAAAAGTAACATTGACCAGTTCTTGCTGACCACTCATCGAAGTGCCTTTCTCGGTTCCGCCTGGTTTGAAGAAACAAAACCAGTTGCCGGGCGTATTGTACCACCGGATCCCCAGGGGCCGAGGGGATGCTGCTACCCCCTCGCGGCGCGGTGTAAACTTTGCCAGTTTTTCATTCGCGGCGCCGGAGCGATCGGATCGCGCGGTTCTGTATCGCGCGTCACCCGCGATTGTCGAGAGTTCGCGCTGTTCGTCCGCGGTCGCTCGCCTGTCTCCCTGCCTTGCGTCTGGTCCTGGCCCCTGCCGCCACGCTATAATCCAATAAGTTGCCCGAGCCGCCCCTGATTTGTCCCGCCTTCCCTCCCTGGGGCGCTCGCTTCCCTCTTGCGAAACGCCGCATGGCTGTTCCCACTGCCTCGATTCCCGCTGCCTCGATCTCGCGACTGTTCTGCCGTATGTACGGCCGCCGCCCCTCCGCGCTCGTGTTTTTCGCCGCCGTCTGGGGTCTGTTTCTAACCGGCTGCAAAGAACCCGAAACCATCACTCGCTACCGCGTCCCCACGCCTGACCAGCCACCCCCTTCCGCCCGCATGCTGGCGGCCATCGTCCCCCACGGCGACCAGGCATGGTTTTTCAAAACCGTCGGCCCCGTCGCGCCGATTGCCGACGCCAAACCAGCCTTCCTGACTTTCCTCCAATCGCTCGAATTCTCCGCCGACGGCCAGCCAAAGTGGGAACTCCCCGCCGATTGGAAACCCGATCCCTCGGCCCGGGGCCTCGGCCGATTCGCCACCTTGCGTATTCCTGCCGCCGCCTCCTTGCCAAAAGCGGGAAATCCGGCCGCGGATTTGGAGCTGGCAGTCTCTAGCCTGCCGGTCCCAACCGAACGCCGCGACGACCTCCTGCTGCAAAACATCAATCGCTGGCGCAAGCAGATGGGACAGGAAGCCCTCTTCAAGACCGAGCTACCGCGGGAAACGACCTCCCTCCCGTTGCCCAAAGCCAGCGTCTCGGCCCTCGTGGTCGATTTTTCCGGCGAATTCAACGGCGGGCCGGCGCTCGGTCCTGCCACCGCCGGTGTCCCCACTGCCGGCGCCCCCACTGCCGACCCCGCTCTCCGTCCCTCGTCCGCGGTTCAGCCCCCCCCTGCGGCGACAGAGCTCCCCTTCACGGCGACTGTCCCACCCGAGTGGCGGCCCGGAAAGGCCGGCGGTTTCCGCGTGGCGGCGTATGAAGTCGGAGACGCCTCCCAGCGGGCCGAAATGACCGTCATCCCTCTCGGGCCGTCCTCCGGCGACCTCGCCAGCAACATGCAGCGGTGGCAAGGGGAACTCAACGCTCCCCCGACCTCGGTCGAAGAGGCCAAAAAAGACGGCCTGCTGAAAACTCTGCCGGTCGAAGGCGCCCCGGCCGATTATCTCGTCCTCCATAGCCCCCCCGGAACGACTTCCCCACAGGCCACGCTGGGAGTGATCCTCCGCCGCCCCGATCGCGTATGGTATTTCAAGCTCAAAGGCGCCGCCGAGCTGGTCGACCGGGAGCGCGGCCGCTTCGAAGACTACGTCCGTTCCGTAAAGTTCAAATCCTGATCGAAGCCACCAACCGCCCCACCCCGCAGCCCCCCCGCCGCGAGCTACCGAGGATCGAGCATGGCAACCGATGCATTGCCCAGAAACACTACCCTCGCCGCGCAGGACCGCCTCGCCCACTCCCTCACCCTGCGCGTCGCCCTCGTCCGGCTTCTCACTCCGTTGGCTTCTCTGAAGCTGACCGTCGTCCTGTTCGCCTTGGCGATGGTCCTGGTCT
>JALHPA010000613.1 GCA_022842745.1 Pirellulales bacterium | reverse complement strand
GAAGCCGAGCACGAAGTCGGGGACCACCACTTTGTCCAGGTTGTCGTTGAGCGTGGAGAGCATCGCCATGACGGCAAGTTTTTCGTCGGGCACGTCGCCGTCGGGGTCGCTCAATTTGGAGAGCGCCGGTCCGAAACGAGCGGCGTTGAACGCGTCGATCGCCACTTCGGCGAACGGGGCGAAGTCCTTGTCGCCATAGACGAACACTTCGGTGGAGACCATTTCGGCGAGGAGCTCCAGCAGCCGCTCGTTGTCGGGGTTCTTCCGCCAATCATCGAACTGCTTGCGCGGGCCGCCCGGTTCGTTCAGTTTCTCTTTAAGCAGGGCGAGGCCCATTTGCACGCTGGGCATTTGCATCAATTTGCCCCACGCCTTGCTCTGCACGAGAAGGTCCAGTTGCTCCTTCATGCGCAGGCTGGCGGAATAAAACGAGGCGCTGGCGGGCACCAGGTCGAGCGAGTTGTTGAGCTTTTCGGCGCTCCAGGCCGGAGCGGCGCCCATGGCGCCGATTCCGACCGCCGTCGAGATGGTCATCCAGGCCGCGAGGGATTGAGCCATCAACGCGGCGGACCAACGCCTCCGCTCTGGTGATTTGGTCCGATCAGAAATCCGGGTATTCCCAGCCATAACGGCGCCTCCACGATCGAGAAACTATCGAAGTATTGAACGTCTATTTTTGTGGCCGGCCAACGGGCAAATCTGGTCGGCCAGAACCAACTAAGCGATTGCCCCTCGCGCCCCAACTAACCAGACCGGTATCGAGAGCTTATACGCCCCCCAAAATTCTAGGTCGCGTCTGGGCGTATTCCTAGCGCCCGGCGGGCCGCACTACCCCAATCATCCGCCGGACGGGAAACATTGGCCGCCGGATCGGAAACCTAGCATGAGGCGCGGCTCGGCATTACAGTAGACCAAGTTAAGCATCCTCCGGTTTCAATTTGGTCCGGGACGAGGGAAAATTGCCCCATCCTGGCTGGTGGACGCCGGATTTTGCCCGCCGGACCCGCATTTCCGGTCCCCAAGACTCCGTTTTTCATGGGCACGCGCGTCATGAATCTTTGCCATAGGGCTTCTGTCCGCTTCGTCGGACTCGTGATGATGGGGATTGCGGCCACGGTGGCCGTGGCGGTGGAGCTGCCTGCGCCTGAAGCGACGAAAACCGTCAAGTTGTTGGAGGTTCCGCGGTATTGCGAGGGAGTGGTATTTGACCGCCAGGGGAACGGGTACATTTCCTGGGGCGAGGCGATTACAAAATTCACCCTCGACGGCAAGCAAGAGATTTGGACCAAGACCGGCGCGCCCAACGGGCACAAAATCCTGGCCGACGGCACCCACCTGGTGTGCGACGCTAGCCAGCATGCGGTTTTGCACCTGACCGTTGAAGGCAAACGTCTGCCCGATGCGTCGAAGGAGTGCGACGGCCAGCCGTTGCGGGGGCCGAATGATCTTACCCTCGATGTGGCGAATGGCGGGTTTTACTTCACCGACCCGGGGGGGAGCAGCGACAAGAACCCCATCGGCACCCTGCATTACGTCGATCGCCAAGGCCGGACTCTCCTGCTCGACCAGGGGCTGGCCTTCCCCAACGGATTGGTGCTGCGGGAAGACGGTAAGACGCTGCTGGTGGCGGAGAGCAAGAAGAACCGGATTCTGGCGTATGCGGTGCAGGCGCCCGGCAAGCTAGGAGAACGGGAGGTGTTTTGTCAGCTTCCGACGGCCGACCGAGCGGCCGGCCAGATCGACAACCAACCGGATGGGATATGCCTGGACGAGGAAGGGAACTTGTACGTAGCCCATTATGGGATGCAGCAGGTACAGGTGGTGGATCCGAAAGGCAAGGTGATTCGCCGGTACAATGGGGGCAACGTGACGACGAGCAATGTGGCGTTTGGGGGGGAGAAGCGCGAGCAGTTGTTTATCACGGGGGGGCTGGGACCCGAGGACGGGCCAGGGGGGCTATTCCGGATCGATCTGGGCGTGAAGGGTTTGAAGGTCCTCCCGTAGTTGCGGAGCTCTCTATCCGGGGGGCCAATTTGCATGGCAAAGTCGTCTGTGTTGTCGCGCTATCTGGACCCGGAGACGCTGTCTCGGATCGCGGAACGGCCGATCGAACCGCGGGGTTTGGTGGTGGGGAATCTGGCTGGGGCGCATCGCTCGCCGCTGTCGGGATTTGCGGTGGAGTTTGCCGGCCACCGGGAGTACACGCCGGGGGACGACCCGAAGCACATCGACTGGCGGGTGTATTTCACGCGGGACAAGTACTTCATCAAGCAGTACGAGATGGAGACGAATTTCGTCTGCCATTTGGTGCTGGACGTGAGCGCGTCGATGCGCTATGGGGAGGGGGACGCGCAGAAGCTCTTGTACGCTTCCAGGCTGGCGACGGCGCTGGCGTATTCGATCGTCAAACAGAGCGACAAGGTGTCGCTGGCGACGTTTGACGAGCGGATTGTGGGGTTTGTGCCGCCGAGCAACTCGCTGAGCCAGATCGTGCGGATGACGGAGCATTTGGAGGAGATTCGCCCGGTACAGAAAACCGACTTGGGGGGATGTCTGACGGAATTTGCGGGGAGGGCGCGGCGGCGGGAGATCGTGATGGTGTTCAGCGACTTGTTTGGGGATTTGGAGTCCCTGGAGCCGGCGCTGCAGAGGCTGCGGTACCAGCAGCATGAGGTGGTGCTGTTCCAGATCATGCACCACGACGAGCTGGCGTTTGAATTTCGAGGGGGGATCAAGTTTTTAGGGCTGGAGATCGCCGAGGAGTTGCTGGCGCAGCCGGAGGATTTGCGCGCGGCGTATCTGGCCGCGGTTCGGCAATTCAATGATCGCCTGGCGGAGATTTGCCACGCCAACCGGGTCGAGCGGATATTGGTGGACACGAGTCGCAACGCCGGAGAAACACTGGTGGACTATTTGAATCGCCGCAGCCTCTTGAATCGCGGGCGGTAAAGGGGACGGGCCTCATCTGCCGGATCTTTGTTGCCTATTGCCGCTGTCGGACGGACAATCGGGTATCGTACGGTAACGTGCTCCCTTGCTTGAGACATCTATGAGCCGATTCTTCTGTCTTACGGTGCTGTTTTGTGCAGCCGCGGCGCGCGAGGCGCTGGGCGCGACCGTTGAAATTCAGCCGGTGGCCGATGCTTTTGTCACGCCGGGTCCGAACGGTTCGCTGGTGAATCGCAACTTGGGGGGGGCAGGGGCGTTGGCGAT
>JALHPA010000612.1 GCA_022842745.1 Pirellulales bacterium | reverse complement strand
GGGCCTGCAAGATCCGATCGAGCAGCGCCCCCAGCCCGCGAATCGCCGCTTCTTCCCGCCGTCTCGCCCCCGCCGCATCCCCCTTTTCCAAATCCAACCGGGCTTGAACGATTTCCTGTTCGACCTGCGCCGTTTTCAGAATCAGCAACCCCTCCAGCGCCCCGGCCCCGGCCTCGCCACCCCATCCGCCAACGTCGGTGAGCACGTGGACCAGCGTCCCATACAATTCCTGAACGTCGCGCTGGTCCTGAATCGCCGCCAGTGTGCTTTCCGCCTGCTTCGCCTCCGATTGCTCCGGTATTTTCGTCGTTTGATCCAGAACCGCGGTCTCCCGTTCGATCAGCCGCTTGGTCTGCGCGGCCACTTCGGCCAGTTTCAACCGCCGCGCCAGATTCTGCCGCTCGACCGCCAGCCGCGCGACCACCTTCCGCGCGCTCTGCCGCGCCTGTTCGTACAGCCGCCGCCGCTCTCCCTCCCCCGCTTTCTGCGCTTGTTCCAATAGCCCCACCACTTCCGCCATCTCGGCATCGACCAGCTTGTCGATCTGTCGCCGCATCGCCTCGATTTCCCTGAACACTTCGGCCTTGTCCAAGCCGTTCTGCCGCAGCCGCGCAAGCTGCACATCCAACAGCCCGCGTACCAATTCGCGGGTCATCGTCCGTGCTCGCTCGTGGCTATGCTGCCGCGCTCGCAGCGAGTCCGCCCCCAACGGGCTTTCCGCCCCCCCCGCCAGCGAGACGCCCATCGCTAGTAGCCACCCAATCAGCACGCACTGCCTCACCCGATTCATAGAGCACCTCGAATCGCCGCCGGTCGACTGATCTTTACGCCGCTTTCGTCTTGCATCACGCTCAGGGGCCGCTACCGCTCTGCAGTTTCAATATCGCGTCCAACTGCCGCGCCGATCGCTCGTCCAATTCCGCGCTCGCCGCGAAGACTCCCGCTTCGTCGGTAATATTCAACACCACCGGATCCCCCGTGGCGGCCTGTCCCGCCTCCTCTCCCCGGTCATCCACCGCTACCAGCCTCGCTCGTACCTGATCCCCCTTCGCCAACTTGTACTTCTCCAGCCGCAAGGGATATTCCCCTTGCTCCTTGGCGGGCCCCCCACCGCCTGCGGCGAC
This sequence comes from Pirellulales bacterium, assembly GCA_022842745.1. Lineage (GTDB taxonomy): Bacteria > Planctomycetota > Planctomycetia > Pirellulales > JALHPA01 > JALHPA01. The sequence goes on along the minus strand of JALHPA010000612.1, from coordinate 2,094 downwards.
GGCCAACGCTCGATAGTCCGCTAGCAGAATCGAATCCTGGTCCACCCTTCCTTGCTGGTCCCCCCGGCCAACACCATCTTCCGACCGCTCTCCCTCCTGCCGCACGATCTCGATCGCCAGCCGCAATTCCGCCAACCCGAAGTCGTCCTCCGCTTTATACCCAATCACCGGCGTCGCCGTCGGCAGCCACAGCGGCGCCACCACCTCCGCGACGACCGTCGGCGGCCGATCCGCTTCCAGACGCACCAGCCCTTCGTGCGGCCGATTCAGACCCAAGCCATCCCCGTCGACAACCTGCACAGTATACTTCACCGCCTCCTTCAGTCTTTCCAGCGGCGTCCCTACCGCGGGAAGACTCCACCTGCGTCCGTCCGTTCCGTTCGAAACGAGCGCGAATTCCTTCCCTCCCATCGTCGCCCGAACCGCCGTCAGCGGCTTATTGCGGCAGACCACCTCCAGTTCCACTCGCGAACCGGCCAACGCCCCCCCCGCCGAACCGTAACGGTCGCCGCCAGACGCTCCTCCGTCCCATTTCCCGCGCGCATACGCTGGCGGCGTGATTCGCACAGCGCTTTCGATCTCCGGCCAGGGAATCGGTTCAATCGCCGAGGACTCGATCCACGCGTCCCCCAGAAACACCTCATACGTTAGCGCCTCGGTCAGCGGCGGCAGCGCCGCCCAATACGTCCGCGTCCCCGACCCGGCCTCGGCCCCCTCGGCCAACTCGATTTCGCGCTCGGCGCCGGCGCTCTTCAGCCGCACCAGACCCCCCGGCGGCAGCTCGCCCCCCCCCACGGCCTCCATCCGCAACTCCGATCCCGCCGCACAGCGCACCGTTTCTCCCCCCGCATCCCCCAACGTCACCGCGCGGCCATTGATCGACAACTGCTCGATGCGGGTCGCGGTCGGATAGTGCTGCCTCCCCAGGGCCAATCGCTGTATGAAAACCCGGGCAAACTCCGGATACGCCGCCGCCGCGCTCCCCACAACCAGCGCCATAAGCCCCAGCCGCGCCAAGCGCCCCGCGGGCCACGGATCGTGCCGCTGCGCGTTCAAGTCCAGCGAACGGCTCGAGTCGGCCACGTACTCGACCACCGCCCGCTCAAGCTGCACCGATCCCCAGCGCTGCGCGTCCGCCGACTCGAACTGCAACGCCGCAACCAGGTCCCCCTCGATCCCCAGTTCGCGTTCGACCAAAAGCGCGATCTCCAACTCGCTCTCCCGCCGCATCAACAGCGGCAGCACTCGACTGCGAAAAACCGTCAGCCAAATCGCCATCACTCCCGCAATCGCTAGCACTCGCTGCGCGCTCGTCAGCCTCAACTGCCAATCCAGCACAAACAGCCCTGCCAATATCCACAGCCCCGCCGTTGCGGCGATCGCCCCCGCTTCGCTGAGCCGGACGGCCCGCCGCCTGCGGCGGAGTCGCGCCAATCCAGCTCGCAGATGGGAAAGCGATGTCATGACCCAACCCCTCCCGGCGACCTACGGCAAGTGATTCCACTTCCGAAAACCCCACTCCCCCAGCATCAGCGCCACAACCACGCCAAACGTCAACCACGTGCTCGCCAAGGGCAGCACCCGCACCCGCGTCTCCGTTTTTTCCACCGCCGACAGATCCCCCGGTAAACGTTCCACGCTCGCCAGATCGTAGCTTTTCCCGCCGCTGGCCGCTGCGATCGCCGCTTCCAGCGTCCCGTTCCGCAACGGCGACCGCCGCTCGACCGTCGCCCCCGACACTTGCACCGTCACCTCCGCCCATTCCTCCGTCAGCGGATCCTTCACCCGTACCTGATACTCGCCAGCGCTCAGAAGCGGCACGGTCGCCTCGAATACTCCTTCCCGCAATAACGATAGCGTGATCGGCTGGCGCCGCCGCCCGCTGCTCTCCCGTCCAGGAGCGACCACTTCCCCGGTAATCTGCCCTCCCGTCACCTTATTCGCGGTCAGCGGCTCGAAATTCATGTCGAATGCTTCCACCGTCACCCGCGCCCGCTCGTCCGCTTGGTACTGTTCCCGATCGGTCCGGGCCACGAATCGCTTTTGCGCTCCAATCGCGTGGCTCAATCCCAGCCGGTGGATCAACTGGCCCCA
>JALHPA010000611.1 GCA_022842745.1 Pirellulales bacterium | reverse complement strand
ACTCCCCGTGGCTCGGCATCGCCTCAATGCATTTACAGGGCCAATTCAACCCAAATTCCGGATGGTATTGGGCATCTTCCACCTTCCATACCGCCCCCCTTGCAACAAACGTCATCCCTCGGCCAGCCACCAACAATCGCATCGGGTCCGCGCTACCATCCCCATCCGCCTCCACAGCCACCGCCGGATGCAGCCGAAAGAGCCCCACCGCCGACCGCCACTTCCCCGACAGCGTGTCCTCGATCTCCAACCGGCGTTCCGCCAATCGCCAGCAGCGGTGGTGCAACACCTTCCCCTTCAGCCGGCGATAGCCGTCATGTTCCGCCGTAATCGTCATTCCGCCCCGCGACGCTTCTTCGATTCGCACCAACGTCGGATACGCCCGCCGTGCGACCCGAAATCCGCTCCACACTTCCGACGAATCTTCCCCATCCACCACCACCGTGTTGTGCGCCGCCGTCCCCCGCTCGGCCAGCCGCTGCGCCGACACGCCATACTGCGAAACGCCGCAGTCCACGATCGTCCGCTGGCCGAACAACGACAGCTCAAAGCTCAACGTATCGGCATGGGCATGCCCCGGCAGATAATCCGGCCCCACGCGAGCCGCGTCGATCAACAGCACCGCCTCAGGGGTCTGACAGCGCACGTACCCGGAATCCGCCAGATAGGTCACTCCCGCCCCCGGCGGCCCCACCCCCGGCAATTGCAGCCGCGCGGCATACGCCTCCAACTCCGCCGGGGACGGCGCAATCCCCATCGCCGCATCGTTGAATAGCGCAATCTCTCCATCCGGGTGCGACATTGCCCCCAACCACCGCCGCATGTTCTGGATCCTGCCGCCCAACGCCTCGCCGCATCCGGCGCTCAACTCCCCGATTTCCCGGCCGTAGGTCCCCGCCAGATTGTGCAGGTCCAACAAATCCTCCAGCACCAGCGAATGGTACATCGGGCTCAGTTCAAAATGCCCCCCGTCCGCCAAAATCTGCGCAGGCAACTGCTCAGCGAGAATCTTCAGCCCCTGCCGTCGCCAACCGTCGGCTTCTTCCCCGGAAAAAAACGCCCCGGCAAAAATCAACGCCTTGGCGTTCGCCAGTAAGTGATTCCCCAGCAGATGGTATTCCACCTTCCGCGATAAGTGCCGCGCTTGCACCACCAGACTCTGCACCGCCGCCGGCGGCAGAATCGGTTCCGCCAGCCGCCGCTCGCTCAGCGACCACTTGATCCACTGGACGATCCGTAGCGAGGTCGGAAACGGTTCCCAACCGACCCCAACCGCCGGTGGATTCTCCGCCACCCAACGTTCCACCAGCGCCGACTGCCACCGCTGCCGCAGGTGGCTATCCCGCGCCGATAGATCCTCGAAGTAATGCAGGTTATACAGCCACAGCTTGGTCCGCGCCGGGTCGTTCCACGCCTCCGCCGAATCGATTGCCTGCTCCTCGTTGAGAAACCGGCACCGATTCGCCCCTACCAGGCTCGGTTCGCGCCGCGCGACGAGCCGCCACGGACCGGTCGGCGTCCGCACCGGCGGCGCCGGACGCAAATCCGGCGGCGGCGAATACAGCTTAGCCCGCGCGCGCCCATACCACTGAATCGCTTTCAGATGGCGAACCGTATGGTACAAGCGAATCAAGTTCGTCATGCGCATGCTCCCTGCCGCCGTTCCCCCGTTACCCTTCCCACCCCATCACAAAAATCCCTTCCCGCCCCCTTCCCCCGCCACGGGTCATCCTCCGCCCATCTGCGGTTGCAGCCGCCTGCCGCATCGTCCAGACTAACAACCGCCGTGCCCCCCGCCAAAGCCGTGTGGCCCAAGGAGCGCGTTTTGGAAACCCACGGAGCAAATTCCGGATGCAATTAGCCCGAGTCCAACATGGCGCTTGGCCCCCCACCGTCGCCATCGTCGACGGCCCAACCGTCGAGCCGCTCTCCCTCCCCGACCGATTCCCGACCCTCGCCTCCTTGCTCGAAACCGACGATCCCCGCGCGGCCGTTCGCTCCTTGTCCCGCCGATCGGACAAGGTCCCGCTGGCCAGCGTGACCCTGCTCCCACCCGTCGATGCTCAAGAAGTCTGGGCCGCCGGAGTCACCTACAAGCGCAGCAAAACCGCCCGCATGGAGGAATCGCAGGGTGCCGCCCGGTTCTACGACCTCGTCTACGAGGCCCCCCGCCCGGAGCTGTTCTTCAAGGCCAATCCCCATCGCGTTGTCGGCCCCGGCCAACCGGTCCGCATCCGCGCCGATGCCAACTGGAACGTCCCCGAGCCGGAACTGGCCTTGGTCCTCAATTCCCGCTTGCGCCTGGTGGGCTTCACCATCGGCAACGACATGAGCTCCCGCGACATTGAGGGAGAAAACCCTCTCTACCTCCCCCAGGCCAAAGTCTACAACGCCTGCTGCGCGCTCGGACCCTGGGTGACGCTTGCGGATGCCATGCCCCCCACCCCAGAAATCGGCATCCGTTTGTCGGTCACGCGTGCCAAGAAAGTCGTATTCGCGGGCGAAACCAGCATCGCCCAAATGGCCCGCTCCTTCGATGACCTCATCGGCTGGCTCGGCCGCGACAACAGTTTCCCCTCCGGGGTCATCCTGCTGACCGGCACCGGCGTCGTCCCGAGCGACGATTTTACCCTTGCGCCACACGACCAGATCGAAATTCAAATCGACGGCATCGGCGCGCTCGTCAATCATGTGATTCAGGGTTAGCGACCAACCAGGCCCCCCCGTCATCTGCCCCCGCTCACCACCCGGCATAGGCAATAAACGACTTGGTCAGTCCGCAAAACCGCTCGCGGTAGAACCGCGCGCCCGGAAACAGCCGCCGAAACTCTTTCAGCGACAATAGTCGTATCTCCCGCACCAGTTCCAGCGCCTTCCGCGGATCGGTCACGCGCTCATAAGTTCCCAGCCGGCAGTTACCCAACAGCCATACCCGCGTCGCTTCCGGCAGGAACTGAAACCCCGGAAACAGAAAATGCGGCTCGATCGGAAAATACCGGTTCGGCGTCTGCACAAAGTACCGCCGCCCCACCCTCCGCACCTCGTCCGCCATCCGCCGCTGGTCCGCCAACTCCCCCACGTGTTCGATCACCGAATTCGAGAACACCACGTCGAACGATTGGTCCCCGTACCGCGAGAGATCCCGCGCATCGCCAGCGACCGACGTAAAATACGGCGACCGCGTCTCGGTCTGCCGCAAGTTGAGCAGCGTCACCACCA
>JALHPA010000610.1 GCA_022842745.1 Pirellulales bacterium | reverse complement strand
ACTCGACCACCGTGAGGGGAGTGCTCGAGGACAGCCGCACGTCCAATTTCAACTCCCGTAGCGGATGCTGCTTAAGCAGCTCGCTCTGCAGGGCGTAGCTGTAGCGATACCGCCCGCCGGAGAGCGGCAGCACCTGGGTGTAGGTGATCTTGATGCGCTTCTCGCTGTGCGGAAAGATCGGGAATACTCGGGCCTTGAATAGATTGCCGCCGGACCATTCCAACAGTCCCGGATCGCGCTTTTCGCGGAGAATCGTTTCGTAGATTTCGCGGGCACGCTGCTTCTCGACCACGTCGGCCTCGACGAGCTGATCGCCGATCCACATTCCGAAGCCCGAAATCGAAGCGTCGGCCGGCAGCGGGAAGTAAAACACGCCCTCCAATTGGACGCCCGTATTGTTGACGAACGACTCTTCGATCGTGGTGCGGGCGATCTGGTCGCGAATGTCGACCGAAACGTGGTGGTAGCCCACGTGCAGCGGCAGATCGCGGCCGTCGACTTTGGCCACGAGCGAACCGAGCGTCTCGTTGACGATCGACCCTTTGAAGCCCAGCAGCCAGCGGGGATCTTTATCGAGCAGGGTGAACTTGTTGTCGGCGGCGCGAAACACCGCTGAACCGGATACGTCGCGAAACGTGCGACCCGGGCCGATCACCGTCAGGCCGGCCAACTTAGGGGCCTGCACTTCGATCTCTCCACTCAAAACGCGGACCTGGTCCTTGTTCACCAACTCCACCAACGATCCCGGACCGAGAATCAGGCTCCGCTCCCCGCTCAGCCGCACTTTCAAGGCGTTTGCCCCGCGCAGATCGGTCCGCAGCCAGTCCCCTTCCCGCAGCGGCAAGTGCAAACAGACGGGCGTCCAGCGCTCGTGCTGGATGGGTTTCACCGAGGCAATTCCTTGCACATCGACGACCTTGCCGAGCCGATGGGTATTGGCCAAGGTCGACGAGCCGCCGTCGGGTCCGCCTGGGTCGATTTTCGAGGCCGGTTTCGTGCTCTCGGATTTGTTCGAGGGAGCATCGGACCCGGCCCAGATGGCCAAACCCACCGATCCTAAGACAAATGCCGCCGCGGCGCGCAGAAGGGTCACCACAGGAAATCCCCCGTAGAGCATTAGAAATCATCCGGTATTGCGGACCTAGTTTCCGCCTGCGTATCTGACGACGAACGGCGGGATTAAGTTCCCGGGCTCGGCGGCCGATCGTCAAGGCAAATTGCCAGAAGTGCGCTTCCGGGCCAGCCATCCGCTGCACGCTGGTTGGAAAACGCCCGATTACGGGTTTTGCGGCCACACGGCCAGAAGTTCGGCCAAAATCATGGCGGTGGCCCCCCAGATCTGCTTGTCTTGCCATTGGTAGCAGGGGGCGGAGAACTGGAAGGCGCCAAATTTCTGTATGCAGCGGTCCAAGCGTTACGGCCGACGGAATTCCTGCACCGGCGGAAGCAGCAACTCGCCCACCTCGCTGGGGTTGGGTACAAATTCGCACGGCGCGGTCAGCACTCCGACCCAGGGAGCGATCTGGTGATTGCTGGAGAACACGTACAAGGCCGACAGCGGACCGAGCAAGCGCACACAGCGGGCCGGTACGCCCAGTTCCTCTTCCAGTTCCCGCAGAGCCGCTTGGTCCGGGGTCTCGCCAGGTTCCAGCAGCCCGCCGGGAAGGGCAATCTGGCCGGCATGGTGGGAGAGGAAGGAGGGGCGCTCGACCAATGGGATGGTCCATTGCCCGTCGCGTTCGACCAAGAGGGCCATCACCGCCGCGGCACGGTTACCGTGGGCCGCGGGACCGAAATGACGGCCAAAACTCATCTCCGCCGCCAAGGGCCATTGGGCCGCGCGACCCGGCAGGGGCAACCGCAGGCGGTCGGCGAGCTGCGAGGGGAGTCCCCCGTCGCCCATTGAACAGGGGACCGGCAACGGATCATCGAGACTTAGCATGGTCGGACCTCCTTATCCAATGCAGCCTGGGAAACGGTCTCTTGCCGAGGTTCACTTTGCCCTAGGGAATTCGCACTGGCCTGACAGCACGGCTAACCGGCGCCATGCACCAAGCATAAGCTCGATCACGCGAACGCGGCTCGCAATTCGTTAATAAACTTGGGACAAGCGGTCCGCGGATCTTCGTCGGTCTCCTCGTATTCCAGCACGATATACCCCCGGTAACCGCTGTCTCGAAGAATTTTTGCCAGGCGGGCAAAATCGCTCTTCTGCCGCCGCTGCCCCTGGGGCGAGACAACGACTTTGATCTGCACGTTCAGCGCGTAGGGGGCCAACTGGGCCAGCTCCTGGTAGACATCGGGACCGTGAAAGTTGCCGCTGTCGAGATTGACGCCGAACCAGGGGCTTTGCACGTCGTGGACAAGATGCAGCAAACCCGCCGGCGTGGCGGTCAGGCCGCCATGATTTTCAAGCGCCAGGTAAATCCCGCGCTGGCCGGCATAAGCGCAGCATTCTTCCATCGCGGCCACGGCCAGGCGTCGGGACTCGGCCTCCTCCTGCCCCTGCTTCGCGCTGCCGGAGAAAATCCGGATGACCGGCGCGGAAAGGATCGCCGCGCGATCGATCCAGCGTTTGACGGAGGCAATCTGAGCGTCGCGTTCGTTCCCCGGCGGGTGGCAAAAATCGTTGCCGACGGCGGTGCCGGAAACATCGAGTCCCAGGCGAAAGCAGAGGCCGCGCAATTGGCGAAGATACTCGTCGTCGACGTTTGCAGGAAAGTAATACGACGTAAGCTCGGTCCCTTCCAACTGGAACTTGGCGCAGTCGCGGACGAAATCTTCCAGCGTCAACGGCTTCTCGCTCGACTCCCGCTTGGGCTTGAACAGATCGCGATAGCTATACGCTGCCAGGCTGAACTTGAACTTCGACGGTCCAGGGCGGGAGACCGGCTCAATGGCGCAGGCCGGACTCGGCCCCTCCCCAGACAAAGCGCCCACCCCGGCGGCGCAGGCAGCCACGGTGTGGGACAGAAAACGGCGGCGGTCCAATGGTGGCATGGTCGAACGAACCCTTGTCAGGCCGAAATTCTTTTCATGAGCAGCCTCTGCTGGCTCCGATTGTCCACTGCCAGCCTCCGTTCTGCAACAAGTTTGTTGCCACGGAAACAGGCGGTCGAGCTCGGATCCAGCGGTTTCGCTCGCGGGGTTGCGGACGGCACGGCAGCCGTCAGAATACAGTCGGCGGCTCGCGGGATGCGACCAATCCGCTGGACCACCGAA
>JALHPA010000609.1 GCA_022842745.1 Pirellulales bacterium | reverse complement strand
TCCCTGGCTCGTTACCTGATCGGACAAGGAGGAAAGCACAAATTCATCGCATTCGTGGGAGACGGGCTGAAGCGAGAAAACTGGACCGCCGCCACCAAGTCCCACTATGGATTTGAAAGCCTGTCCCGGCTGCAAGATTCCTGGCTCGAGTGGGTCAAGCAAGGCAGCCCAGCTTTGGATTCCTCCGCCCCGCAATTGGCCCTCAATCGCTCCAATGGCGGCGCCGCGAATGTTGCCACTCCGGCCAGCTACCGGCTTCAAAGTGAAGATGCCCCTTCTCGTGACCGGGCGGCAGGGAATTCGAAACGCGAATCTGCTCCTCGCCAGCTCGATGTCTCCGCGGCCAGCCTGGCGCAGTCCAGCGCTCGGCTGGCGCCTTTGAAACAGCCCAATGCCCATTTTGCGCCCGTCTCAGCGGACCAGCGCGCCGTCCCGCGCGAGCCACAATCCGCTTTCGACCGCAGCTCCCTTTTGTCCCATCCGCCCAAGCGAGTGGATCAGCGGGGCGATGCACAAAAGCATCCGACCGCCAACGCGGCCCCGAGCCACCCTCGCGCCAAAACCCGTTCCGTCTACGAGCGCGGCATCGAACCCTCGCGGGATCCCGAGCGCTGGCCCGTCTCCCAGGCCCACCGAGACTCTGCCGTCCAAGAAGTGTCATCGGCGTCGTCGCGACCCGAGATCTTACTCGCGGAGGCCTCCAGCCGCCCGGCGGTGGACGACTTTCGCCGCGATCCGGCCCGTCGTGTGCTATTGGAATGGCGCGATCCAAACGCGCCAGCCGACGTGGCTTGGTAACCTGGCGGACCCCCGGAGTACCGCTCCACTCTCGGACTGGCGCCGCTAATCGCGGCCGCCTTCGTCCATCCACCGAGCGACGATCGCTTGTTGCGGCTGCCCGGCGCTGACGATCAAGGACTGGCTGGGCCAATCGAGAAACAGGGCCGCCTCGCGATTGGAGGGATTCATTCCCAATTGCTGGCGGAGCCGCTCCAACCAGGGCTGCGCTTGGGCTGGAGCAGCAAAACGGCCTTTGACGGAATAAAACTCCACCTCAGGCCGCGTGGCGAGCGCTACTGGCGTCGTAATTTCCACGGTTCGCTCGTCGACCGCCCGCCAGGCCAGCCCCAATGGCTCGGTGGCTCGCGCTAGGGCGTCGGCCAGCGGTACTCCCGCGGCATCCAGGGCCACCGCCGACTCGCTCGACAACCCCGCCGCCGCAAGCGCCGGGCCATCGATCAAAACCACGCACCGCGACTGCCGTCCAAAAACGGTCGCGATTCCCGACAGCGGCTCGGGCGAAACGAAGCTCGCCTGCACCGTCTCGGACAAAGCCGATTTTGCTTTCGTCCGCCGGGGCGCCAGATCGTAACGTCGCGGGTGAAATCTAGCGGTCGTGGGCTTTGCGGCGTCGAACCGGGTCCTCGTCGGTTGACCGCGCGCCACGCGCAACTTCTCGCAGAACACCAAAATCTGATCGTGTACCAACGGCGACTGATCCACCTCGATCGCCAACTCCGTTACGGTCAATTGGCCCCGTCCCCCGTTTTCCTTCCACGACCCCGGCACAATATGGGTGCGCAGCAAACCAGCGAGTACTTCGATCGAAGAGCCTTCCGATCCGGCCAGATCGTCCAAGCTGTACCGGATCTTGATCAATCCACCCCCGGTCGCGGCGCGGGTAATCTGCAACTGGTTGTGTACCGTCGCGGCTGCCAGGCCCAACGGCGCCAAAGCGCTCTTCAGCACCGCTTGAATCGATGCTGGACCCGTCGAAACGCTCACAGGCTGATCGACAGCCAAACCGAGGCTCGCCAGCGCCTCCGGATCAAGCGAAATCGATACCCCGCACAACATTGCCATCTCGTCGGCAAACCGGTGCAGCGGAACGCGCTCCAGGGAAATGCCCGCCAACTCCTGCGACAGCAGCGACGCCACGTCGCGCTCGCGCGGCGCAATGCGCCGCACATTCGCCGACGCGGCCGGACGGGAACTCGGGATATCCACCTCCTCATCGGGACGCAGATCATTCTCGACCCCCTGAGGTGGCAAATCCGCTTGGACCGACAGATCCGACTCCGGCTCTCCGGCGTCGCCGGGCATGCGAGACGGGTCGTCAACCGCCGCCACTCGGCTGGGACCATTGGCCGCTGCCGCGTTTGGATTTTCATCGACCGGCGGCTCGACGGGCTTATGGGCCGTTCGCGGCTGCTGCACCGGAACTGCGGCTACTCCGTCCGATCCGACCGGCGGACTCTTTGCGACAGACGACTTGTCGGCGGCCGCCGGGACGGATTCGGTCGGCACGGAAGACGCCGCCTGTTCCGGTACCCCGCGTTTCTCGTCGTCGTTCACTGCCGCAGCTTGGACCGATCCGGCCTTCGGCGTTGTTGAGGCAACGGCCTCGGGCGCATGCTGCGAAAATTCTTCCTCGCCGCTGATAGCAATTGCATCCGTTCCCAATTCCGACCACCAGCCAACAGTCCAGGTTGCCAGCCCCAGAACCACCGCTCCCAACAACGAGGCGGCCAGCCCCCACCGCCAACTCCACCGAACCGATGCCGTTGCCAAAGGAGCGGAAGAGGAGCCTCCGCCGAAAACCACCTCGCCGGACGGGATACCGACAGGCTGAGGTGGCACAGGAGACCTGGATCTCGCCACAACAGTTCCGGCAGCCGCAACCGTCGCCCCAATCGGCCTGGCCACCGCTGCCACTCCCGCTGCCAACGTTCCCGCTGAACTCACTGCCGCCGAAGTCGCTGCCACCTTGGTCATGGCCGCTGCTGAATTCACCGCCGCCGGCGGCGCCCCCACCGGGGTTGTAACCACCGTCGAAGTTGCCGCAGTTAACGTTGCCGCAGTTAACGTTGTCGCAGTCAGCGTCGCGGCTGTGGAAGGCGTCGCGGCTGTTGACGACACCGCATTTGACGACGCCGCCTTGGCAGCCACCGGAACGCCTGCACCCAGATTTCCCGTTCCGCTGGCCCCGGCTAGCGGCGGCCGCGCTGGCTTCCCCCCCGGCAGCATTGCGGCGGCCAGTTCGACGATATTCTCGAAGTGCTGCAGATTGGCCGTTGCATTAACGGCCGGTCCTGGGGCCGGCCCAACGCTTGGCACAGGACCGGGCACGGCGGCGTGCGCAGCGTCCGTATGCACAGCGTCCGGGTGCGCAGCGTCGGTCGTTGCCTCGCCGACTTTCGGCACTTGCACCATTCCGCCGCACTT
>JALHPA010000608.1 GCA_022842745.1 Pirellulales bacterium | reverse complement strand
TCTGGATGGCGTACTGGCGATTCAGGCAGGCGACAGCCCTCGGCTGGTCGAGCAGAAATTGCAACCCTACTTGCCCCATGAAAATCGTCTCGACCGGGCGGCCTAAACCGGCTCTGGTCGTTCGGTCGGCTGGGCGGAGCACACGGCGACACCAGGGCGAGAATCGGCAGCATGGCAATCGAAACGGAACATGAAGAAGGACTCGCCGAATGGATTATGTCGTACGCGGACATGATCACGATCTTGATGGCGTTTTTTGTGGTGATGTATTCGATGGCCGGCAACAAGGACAACGGCAAGTCCGAAGCGGTGATGGCGTCTTTGCGGGAGTGGCTCGGACCAACCGATACCCCGTGGCCGCGACATCCGGGAACGCGAAACCGGTCGTTGGTCACACCCTTCGATACGCCGGCCGATCCCAATCGGGCGCGCGGGGCCGCGCCTGGTCCGGTGGCGGACGCACCGCGTCCGACCAACGGCTTTCCGGACGGGGTGTCGCTGTATTTTGCTCTCGGGACGGATAAGCTGTCGGCCGCGGACGAGCAGGATTTGGCTTCGGCCTTGGCTCTTGTGGCAGGCAAGTCGAATCTGATCGAAATCCGGGGCCAGGTGAAACGGCACGCCGAACAGGCGGACACCAGCGAATCGGCGGATGCCGTGTACGGCAAATGCCGGCTGGTATTGGATTATCTGCTGGGGCGTGGAATCGATCCGGAGAGAGTGCAAATCCGGATGGTACGCGCCGATCGCCAGTTGAACGGCCAGGATCTGGCGGTACTCAAGCGCGATATCCAGGTCGACGTTCTCTTGCTGCCCCAGCGCCTCGAGCCTCAGCCGGCTGCTCCAGCCGCCGTGCAAAAATAGGCTGAGTTTTCCGATTGACGCGACTTTTCTGAAAGTCGCGGTTGCGCGGTTTCCGATAATTGTGCTGGCACGCGCTCGCTTGGACCCGCCCGTGCGAAGCGGGGCAATTCAGAGAGGATAAACCATGACACGGCATCGGCAGCAAATTCGGCCATTGGCAAAATGGGTCATCGCGTTTCTTGCGGCGCAAGCTTCGGCGTTGTACGCGGACGACCCAGGTCGGGCGGAGCGGCAATCGCTGTGGCAAGAGCAGCAAGTGGTCGACGTGGACCCGTATGTGGGCCCGCTTGCGGGGCCGGGGGCGCCGCGGTCCGGCAGCCGCGCGACTGCCAATCGCACTCCGCGTTACCAGATGTCGCGGGTTGCACCTTCCAGGCAAGCCCCAGCATCCGGCAGAGTTGGCTTGGATGGCCAGGACCGGTTGGTTGAGCCGGGGCGGGGGGAGATGCCGGACGTGATTGGATCTTCGTTTGAGCAATCCGAGGAGATGCCGACGCGCAATACGCGTTTTCGACGTGGCGAGACGCGCTCGGTGATGAGAAGCGCGCGCGCCAACGGTCCGGCGATGGACGCCGCCGGCCCGCCGATCATGGGCGAAACGATGCTTGCGGAGCCGGAAATTCTGCCGTCGCCGGAGATGGGGGTTGAGGGTCCGGTATGGGAGGAAGGGGCGGAAGTCGGTGGGCGGCAAATGGATTGTCACGGGCGAAATTGTGGACGGCGGTATTGCCGGACTTGTTTCGACTGCGAGGTGTGCGAGGACTGGTACTTCGGACAGGACTTGACGGCGTTTGCTGGCGTGCATGGTTTCAAGGGGCCGGTCGATCGGGGTGAGAACGGCAACTTTGGATTTCAAGAAGGGGTGAACTGGTCCAGCCCGTTCTGGAACGCCGAGGGGGTTGGATTTCAGCTTGGCGCGCAAGCGGTGCAGAGCAATTTGAATGACACGGTCGCTTTTCAAGACACGCGGTCGCAGGGGTTCATCACGGGTGGGCTGTTTCGACGGCAGATGAGCGGAAGCGGCTGGCAATGGGGCGTGGTGTACGATCATTTGGCCGACAATTTCGACCAGAGCTTTGACGTGGGGCAGATTCGGGGCGAATTGAGTTACTTCTACCGGGGACATGAGTTTGGTTTCTGGTTCGCAAGCGGGTCGCGGGACTTCACGCCTGCCACGGTTGGGACGAATGGGATCCTCAGCTACGAACCGATCGATCAGTATTCGCTGTTCTACCGCCGGCGGCTGGCCTCGGGTGGGGAGGCGCGGCTGTGGGGGGGAGCGACCAGCAACAGCGGCGGGATTTTTGGCGGCGACATTCGCGTTCCCTTAAGCTCTGAGTGGGCGTTGACGAGCAACTTCAACTATCTCATTCCGCAGAGCAACAACGAGGATGGGATTACCCAGGAATCTTGGAACTTGGGAATCAATCTGGTGTGGTACGTCTGCCCGAACGGGGCGTTCAGGGCCGGGCAAAGCCGCTACCGGCCGCTATTCGACGTGGCGGACAATGGCACCTTTATGGTGGACGTAGTCCGCGAGTAGGACTGGGAGCGAAGCGGTTGGTCGCTGACCGGTCGGCTGGGGGCCGGAGGCCAGGGGGCCGGGGGCCGGAGGCCGGAGGCCGGAGGACCTGGTTTGGCGGGGTTTCCCCAGGGGGCAAGCGGGGAATGGGGCGGGGACTTACGGCGAGGGCAAGAGGTGGGGGAGGGTGTTGCGAGGGGCGAAACGGGGGAAATTTGGTTGTGCGCATTTTTTTTCGCGGTGGAATCGTAGTTTGGCGCAAGGGGTTGGGGCGTATGGTAGTTGCGGAAGGGTCGGGGTTTGTCGAGGTACAGAATGTGTGCATTTTGGAGGGCAACAACACGCGATGACCTTTGTGCGCGGCTGGGTGGTGTTGTGGGGGCGGATTTGACGTAAGTGCGAGTGGAACGCGGGGCACGGGATGTGAAGAGGAGGGCGGGAGGGTTGGTTTTTGGGGTGGGCATGGTGGGCGCGCAGGAGGAGCGGGGCCGCTGGGGGCGGCTTTTTTTGGGGTGGGATTGTTGGGATCTGTGGGCGAGCCTGGTGGCTCGACCACAGGCACCCACTCACAGCCACGCTACTCGTTTGGTGGGTGCGGAATGGCGTACTGTACAAGATGCCAGAGGGGGTGGTTCAAAATCAATAGGGAGATAGGAGAGGGCCGAGGGGGATTTCTCGCCGCCGAGAAACGGCGGGGAGGAGAGGATGAGAAGGGGTTAGTGGGAGTTGGCGAGGGTGGAGAGGCGGTGGCGGGTTTTGGTTAGGGCGGCTTGGGCTTGGGGGGCGGAGTCGGGGTGGTCGAGGAGTTTTTGTTGGATGGAGATGGCGGCTTGGAGGTCT
>JALHPA010000607.1 GCA_022842745.1 Pirellulales bacterium | reverse complement strand
GGGGGGCGTTCGACCGGGACAACGACCGCCAATTCCTGTGCTATGTGCCGTTCGCGGATCACAATGCGATGATCGACCCGAGCACGCCCGACCTGGCGGCGCGGGTGCTCGAATCTTTGGGGCTATTGGGCCGCCGGGCTGGAGATCCGGCGGTCGACCGGGGGATCGCCTACCTGCGACGGACGCAGGAGGCGGACGGAAGCTGGTTCGGCCGCTGGGGGGTCAACTACGTGTATGGAACCTGGCAGGTGCTGGTCGGCCTGCAAGCAGTCGGGGTGGGGGCCGACGATCCGCTGATCTCGTCCGCCGCCGATTGGCTGATCGCCCACCAGCAGCCGGACGGGGGCTGGGGCGAATCTCCCGACAGCTACGCCGACCCGCGATTGCGCGGCGTGGGACCGACGACGGCCTCGCAGACCGCGTGGGGGGTGATGGGACTGCTGGCCGCGGGTCGGGGCGCGCACACCGCCACGCGGCGGGGAATCCAATACCTGGTCGACAAGCAGCGCCAGGACGGGACCTGGGACGAGCCGGAGTTCACCGGGACTGGATTTCCCCAGGTGTTTTACCTGCGGTACCATCTGTATCCGATCTATTTTCCCCTGCTGGCGCTGGCGCGGTATCTGGCGGCGATGGGGGCCAGTTCGACTTCGCGTTCCGGAGCGGATTTGTCCAACGGGTTCCCGTTTCACAAAGGATCGTAATGGCCGTTCCACTCTCGCAAATGTGGACCGTGGCGAGGTACGTGCTGCGGCAAAAAATTCGCCGCGTGAAGCGCTATCCCCTGGTGCTGATGCTGGAACCGCTGTTCCGCTGCAATCTGGCTTGCGCCGGGTGCGGCAAGATTCAGCATCCGGCCAACATCCTGCGGCAGAATTTGTCGCCGGAGCAGTGTTTTCGGGCGGCGGAGGAGTGCGGCGCGCCAATGGTCTCGATTCCGGGGGGCGAACCGCTGATGCACCCGCAGATCGACGAGATCGTGGCGGGTCTGGTGGCGCGGAAAAAGTACGTCTACCTCTGTACGAACGCGCTTAAGCTGGAAGAGTCGTTGCCCCGCTTTCGACCCTCGAAGTATTTTTCGTTCTCCGTCCATTTGGATGGCCCGCGGGAGGAGCACGACCGGGCCGTCTGCCGGGAGGGGGTGTACGACATTGCCGTGGCGGCGATTCGAGCGGCGCTAGCGGCCGGATTTCGCGTGACCACGAACAGCACCCTGTTCGTGGACGCCGATGCGGAGCGGATGCGGGCATTTTTTGATGAGCTGGTCGAGCTGGGCGTCGAAGGAATGATGATCTCGCCCGGCTACAGTTACGCAAAGGCCCCCGACCAGGAGCATTTTCTGCCGCGGGAGCAAACGATCTCGCTGTTCCGGCGGTTGTTGGCGAATGCGCCCAAGCGCTGGAAGTTCAATCAATCGCCGCTGTTTCTGGAGTTTTTGAAGGGGAACTGGGAGTTGGAATGTACCCCCTGGGGCAGTCCCGCTTACAACATCTTCGGCTGGCAGCGGCCGTGCTATCTGCTGGATGAGGGATACGCGACGAGCTACCGGGAATTGCTGGAAACGACCGACTGGTCGCGGTACGGCCACGCCAGCGGAAATCCCAAATGCCGCGACTGCATGGTCCATTGCGGTTACGAGCCAAGCGCCGTGGCGGACGCATTTGGATCGCTGCGCGGGATGCTGGCAACCGCGAGGCTGATGCTGGGCCTGGGAAGGCAAAAACGCGGCGCACCCCTCGCTAATGAATTCCCAAGCGGCGCGATCCCATTCGTCGTTGCCGATCAGCGATTGCAACCGCCGCCGCAGGTGTACGAAATCCGCCTTCCCGCGACGACCGGCCGACAAGCCCACGCGGGCGTCACCGTCGGGGAAGACATAAAGCAGGATCGTCTTGCGGTCGTCGGACCGTCCGCCAGCTCCGACACCTAATCGGACTGGGTCTGCGAGGAAGCAGGCTAGCGCTTTCGCTGCGCGCGGTCGGGTTTTTTCCGCGATGACCGGCACAACCGGACCTGCCTGCGGACCGGACCGTCGCTTTTTCCGTGAGTTTAATTATGCTCGGAAAAAGAGGCGCAAATGATCGCGATTGCGCCTGGGTGGCATTTCCTTATTCTTCCTCCTGGCCCGATTCGCACTTGCGCCGACAGATGAGGGCGCAAAACGAGCGCACGGATTGGCGCGCCGGGGGGAACTCTTCTCGGAACGGAACGTATGGGAAGCGCATCGATTTGGAATGGTTTGGCGTTTGAAGACCGTCCGGCGCCACGGAGCGGCGGGAAATATCCGCCGTCGCGGCGACATCATTTGCTGCGCCGCTGTGGTTGGCGTTTGCGCGCCGCCGCGGCGTCGTTGGTATTGACGGGAGTGGCCGTTCCAGCGGTCGAGGCCGCCGGACTGCAACTGAACTGGACGAACCGGGCCACGTCCCAATTCACGGCTGCCGAAGAGGCGGTTGTGGACGTCAGTTTGAATTATTGGATGCAGGCCCTGTCGTCTCCTCCCCGGACGGTGAATCTGGAAATCTCTAAAGGTCCGCTCGACTCGGAAACTATCGGCGAAGCGCGCGATTTCATTCAGGACCCACTGGGTAACCCGGTCGGCGCGACGATCGTGTTGGCGGACGATGTCGATTTCTACGTCGATCCTACACCGATGGACAACAGCGAGTTTGTCGCCAGCGGGCAGCCGGCGCATTTCAGGGGCCGGCCCGGCTCGGCAGTGTTGGGCAAATGGGACATGCTGGCGTTGATGCTGCACGAGCTGGGGCACTCGCTGGGCTTCACCACCAGCTACGATCGCTACTTCAGCCGGGTGGATCCGGCCACCAGCCGGTTCCAAGGCGAATCCGGGTTCAGTTTGCCGCTATTCTTCACTTGGGAACATCTGGATGACGAATACGATCTGCTTGGCGAACCGGGATTTCACGAAGGGGAGCGGTCGCTGATCTCGCCCCGCAACCTGCAAGCGCTCAACGACGCCTTCGACTACGACCAGCGGCAGAGCTATGGCGCGGCGGGCGGACCCGTGCCTGTCCCCGACGGCGTCAATGCCGGTCCGGCCACCGTTGTGATTGTAATTCCCAAGCACGTAACGATACGAGACTTGGATGTGGCGTTGCGGCTTACGCATCCATCGGCCGGCGACGTTACCGCGACGCTGACTTCTCCCGCGGGAACCACGGTAACGCTCGTCAACCGCCGCGGCGGGAGCGGAGACGATCTGGGAA
>JALHPA010000606.1 GCA_022842745.1 Pirellulales bacterium | reverse complement strand
TGGTGGAGTTCGCGGCCGCCAGGACCGCCGCGGCCGGACGGAAACTGGAAGGGCGGGAGCCGATCCATTGTCCGCTCGACGTGCTCACACAGCATCTGGTGAGCATGGCGCTGGCCGGGGGGTTCGTCGAGGAGGAATTGCTGGCGGAGGTGCGGACCACGCACGCGTTTCGCAATCTAACGAGAGAACAGTGGCAGTGGGCCTTGGACTTTGTCATTCGCGGGGGCCAGTCGCTGCAAGCGTATCCGCAGTATTTGCGTGTGCGGCCGGAGGGGGGGCGGTTCGTGCCGGCAAACGCCGCGGTTCCCCGGCAACACCGGCTGGCGATTGGCACAATCGCCGGCGACAACGCCATGCAGGTGAAGTTCTTGAGCGGGAAGACGTTGGGGACGATCGAGGAGTCGTTTATCGCGCGGCTACGCCCGCGCGACCGGTTCGTGTTCGCGGGCAGGACGTTGGAGTTTGTGCGGACGAAGGAGATGACGGCGTATGTGCGCAAGACGGACAAACTGTCGGGCGTGGTCCCACGGTGGGACGGAGGGCGTTTTCCGCTGAGCACGCAGATGGCGGCGGCGGTGCGGGAGAAAGTCGCGGCGGCGTCGGGGGGGACGTTCGACGAACCGGAAATGCGGGCCGCCGAACCGCTGTTGGATTTGCAACAGGCATGGTCGACGCTGCCGAAACACGATCAGCTCCTGATCGAGCGATCGCAAGTGCGGGAGGGGCACCAGGTGTTTTTGTATCCGTTCGAGGGGCGGAGCGTCCACGAGGGGCTGGCGTCGCTGATCGCGCACCGAGTGGCCCGCGAGACCGCCTGCTCGATTTCGATCACTCCCAACGATTATGGCGTGGAATTGTTGTCGAGTGTGCCCATCGAGCGGGACGAGGCCGGCTGGCGGCGGCTGTTGTCGGCTGAGAACCTGGTGGAGGACTTGCAGGAGTGCCTGAACGCGGGTGAGCTGGCCCGGCGACAGTTCCGGGACATCGCGCGGGTGGCGGGGCTGGTCGTGCCGGGCTATCCCGGGCAACCGAAGAGCGCCCGGCAGGTGCAGGCCTCCAGCAGCCTGATTTACGACGTGTTCCGCGAGTACGACCCCGGCAATTTGCTGCTGTTGCAAGCGCGGAGGGAGGTATTGGACCAACAATTGGAGGTGGGGCGTATGTCGGCTGCCTTGGACCGGATGGCGCGGTGCGAAATCGTGCTGCGGTTTACGCCGCGGCTGACGCCGCTGGCGTTTCCGTTGTGGGCGGCTCGGATTCAGACGACGCACCTGAGCAGCGAACGCTGGACGGATCGGATCGCGAGAATGCTGGCGACGCTGGAGACCGCTGCGGGGGAGAAGTAGCGGCCGATGGGGCGAGGGCGCGCCGCAATTGGACCGTGGCGACCGGGGCGCTTACACGAACCGCAGGAGGGCGTATTTTTTCTTGCCGGAGCGGAGGACGAGGACCGTTTCGCTGGCGAGGTCGGCGGCAGTGAGCTTGCGGTCGATGGAATCGAGGCGGCGGTTGTTGATGTAGCCCCCACCCTGTTCGATCGTGCGGCGGGCTTCGGAGCGGTTCTTCGACAGGCCGCACTCGACGAAGGCCTCGATCGCGGAAAGGCCGTCGGCGTCGAGGCGGGAGCGGGGCAGCTCGCGGCTGGGGACGTCGGCGAAGATTTCGGTCAGTTGGGAGTCGCTTAGTCGGTCGATTTCGGCGCCGAAGAAAATTTCGGTGGCCCGGCGGGCCGCGGTCAAGCCGGCATCGCCGTGGATCAGCCGAGTCAGCTCCTCGGCCAGACGGCGCTGGCTTTCGCGCTGGCCGGGGTTTTCGGCCGTGGAGCGGTCCAGATGCTCGATTTCCTCGCGCGGCAACTCGGTCAGGAAGCGCAGGCACTTGCCCACGTCGGCATCTTCGACGTTGATCCAGTACTGGTAGAACTGGTAAGGGCTGGTGCGGGCGGCGGAGAGCCAGACCGTGCCGCGTTCGGTCTTGCCCATTTTTCCGCCATCGCTCTTGGTGAGTAGCGGGCAGGTAATGCCGTACAGTTGCACGCCATGCATCCGCCGCGCCAAGTCGATTCCTGCGGTGATGTTGCCCCACTGGTCGCTGCCGCCGAACTGCAGCTCGCAGCCGAAGTTGCGGTTCAGGTAGACGAAGTCATACGCTTGCAGGAGCATGTAGCTGAATTCAGTGTAGGACATGCCGCCGTCGGGGCGCTCGAGGCGGCTTCTGACGCTCTCTTTGGCCAGCATGACGTTGATGGGGAAGTTTTTGCCGATGTCGCGCAAGAACTCGAGGTAGCTGAACTGGCTCATCCAGTGGAAGTTGTCGACCAGAAGCGCTCCGCGTGGGCTGCCGAAATCGAGCAAGGAGCGCATCTGGGCTTCGATGCCGGCGACGTTGGCGCGGAGGGCGTCCAGGTCTTGCAGATTTCGCTCTTCGCTTTTGCCGCTGGGGTCGCCAATCATGCCGGTGGCCCCCCCCACGAGCGCGATAGGCTGATGTCCGGCCCGCTGGAAGCGGCGGAGGGTCATCAAGGGGAGCAGGCTGCCTGCGTGCAGCGAGTCGGCGGTGGGGTCGAAGCCGGCGTAGACGACCCGCGGTTTTTCCGCCAGCCAGCCGGGTAGACCGGCGTCGTCGGTGGTTTGGTGGATGAGTCCGCGCCAAGAAAGATCGGCAAAGGGCATAGGTCTTTTTCGAGATGCAATCGGTCCAAGGTGGGTGCGCGGCGCGAGCCGGTCACTTCCACATCTGGTCGTCGGCGAAGGGGTGGATCTGGCCGCCGAGGCGGGGCTTGGGGAGCGCGTGCATCGCCTGTTCGGCGAGTCGTAAATCCTCGCGAGTGGTGATTTTGAGATTCAGCGAGGAGCCGGGCACAATATGGACCTCTACGCCGATGCGCTCGACCAGTTGGGCCTCGTCGGTGGCGGCGAATCCGCCGCGTTTGGCGAAGGCCTCGAGCAACAGCGCGCGGCGGAAGACCTGGGGGGTTTGCGCTTCCCAGAGCCCGGTGCGATCGACGGTCTCGGCGACGGTTTGCTGGGGGGTGACGCGCTTCAGCGTGCCACCCACGGGGAGAGCGAGAATGGCCGCCTCGTGCTTAACCGCAGCCTCGAACACGGAGTTGATCCAGGCGTCGACGAGGCAAGGGCGGGCGGCGTCGTGAACGGCGACGTATTCGATATCGGGCTTGACCCGAGCGAGGGCGCGTTCGACGGAGTCGGCCCGCTCGGCGCCCCCTTC
>JALHPA010000605.1 GCA_022842745.1 Pirellulales bacterium | reverse complement strand
TGGCAGGATATGCGGGCCAACTTCGCTCCCGAGTCCTCGATCAACCAAATCTGGGAGCTGGCGGGAATCGACCTCAAACGCAAACGGAGCGCGTTCGACCTCGGGGGGAGCGGCCGCAGCGAACCCGCCATCATCTGGCAGCAGTACAATCCCCATCCCAAAATCGACGCCTTTTCGTTCCTGCCGCGAGAGTGGATCTTCGTCGACAATGCGGAGCCGGGCGCCGAGAGAGAGGCATTCAACCAGGGCCAGCCCATTTCCTCGAATCTCAAGGAAATCCTATTCCCGGCGGCTGGAGCGTTGGACAAACGTAGCGACGCCGCCGTCACGTTTATCCCGCTCGTTCGCACCGGCACGCGTTCGGGGGTGATCTCGTATGGCGATTTTTCTTCCACCGACTTCATGACGAACCGCGGCATTACCCACGAAGAATCGGCCCAGCAGCGGCAGGGGATGGAAACGATCGCCCCCGACCGATACGTTCTCTCCGCTCGCGTCCAGATCAAGGCCGAAGCCCCCTCGAAGAGCCTGCTGGGAGACGCGCCAGAGCCGGCCCAGGACGGCTCTCAGCCCCCCGCCGCCAAGATCAAGGCCAAGCAAATCGCCTTCCAAACCAAGGGGGGCAGCAAAGAGACCGATACCGCACCACCTGGCGGCGAAAAACCCGCGAGTGATGAAGCTAACAGCAATAAAGCCGACAGCAATAAACTTGACAGTGATAAGTCAGGAACCGACAACACCGAATCGGCGGAAGGCGCAAAGGAATCGAAGCCCGAACAGACGCCTCAGGCGGTTGCCGACGCCCCTGGCAAGGCCGCGCCGAGCGATGCCCAGCCGGACGCGAAATCGGATGGCGCCAAGACGGAATCGCCGAAAGCCGCCGAGGGGAAGACCGAGTCCGCCCCGCTGGGCGACGCGCAAAAGGGAGCCGCTCCGACCAGCGATGGAAAACTCCCAGAATTGCCGCCTGCGGAAGGAGTCAAGCCGGCGCGCCCCAAGAAGAAGCGGCTTGCCCATGATGTCGACCTGGTCGTGGTCGCTGACATCGACCTCATGCACGACGAATTCTTCCGCATCCGGGCCGAGCAAGGGGGCGAGATCGCGTTCAATTTCGACAACATTACCTTTGTCCTGAATATTGTCGACGAGCTATCCGGCGACGATCGCTACATCGCCATCCGCAAGAAACGGCCCGAGCACCGGCCGCTGGAAAAGATCGAGCAGCGGCTCGAAGCGATTCGTTCCGGCACGATGGATTTTGTCGCCACGACCCGCAAGAACATCGACGCCGAGCAAAAGTCGTCCGACCGCCGGGTCATGGACCTGCAGAGCCAGGAATCCAAGGCCATCGCCGCACTGGAAAAAGAAAACGCCAGCCCCGGCAAAATCCGCGAAACGCAAATCAAGCTCCGGGCGCAAGCGGCCGTGGAAAAGCGCGAGGCGGAAGCCAAGATGCGCCGTTATGTCCGCGACGCGGAACGGAATATCGAGGCCCGCAACCGTGAAACCCTGGTCGAGCTGCGGTCGATCCAGGACAGCGCCAAGCGATACGCCGTGTTGCTCCCGCCGATCCCCCCGCTCCTGTTGGCGTTTGCGGTCTACTTCCACCGCCGTGCTCGCGAGCGCGAAGGCGTCAGCCGCTCCCGCTTGAGGTAGTAACAACATCCGTCAAAGGTCGCCTGGATTGGCCCAGGACGGCGAATGCCGCCCCATTTTTTGTGCGGCGCCCGCAGCCGGGTCCAATGCACGCATATTGCCGAGGAATGTCTTATGAATGAAACCTCCAAGACCCTCTCCTTCGTCGCGGCCGCGGTGGCCCTGATGCTTTTGGGCTGGCTCGTCTCTCCCCGGTCCAGCGAACTGCCCGAAGCGGATCTGGCCGGCCAGATCCTGTTTCCTTCCCTCGATAATCCGGCGAATGCCAAGGCGATCGAGATCGTGAGCTACGACCCGAAGAAAAGGCCTCCCTTGCGGAGCGTGAAAGTGGACCAGTCGCAAGGGGAATGGGTGCTGGCCAGCAACAACAATTATCCAGCCGACGCCGAGCAGCGGGTTGCCGACGCGGCGAGCGCTTTGGTCGGAATGAAGGCCCTGCAGGTTGTGTCCAACGACCCCGCGCGGCACGCCGAATTGGGCGTGGTCGAACCGAACAAGGACACCGTCAGCGACGACAAGGGAGTCGGCAAAAAGGTGGAAATTTTCGACAAATCTGGCAATAGCCTGGCCCGGCTGGTGCTGGGATTGGAAGACACGGCCGGCAAGGAGTCCGCCTCGTCCCGCAAGAACCTGCGCTACGTCCGTGTCCTCCCGCACGATGCGGTGTACCTGGTGGAAATGCCCAACGACCACTTTTCCCCGTTGTTTGAAGACTGGATCAAGACCGACGTGCTGGACCTGAGCTTGAGCGACCTGGCCGAGGTGGGGCTTAAGGACTACACCGTCGACGCCGAGCTTACGCTGACCGGCGCGCGCGTCAACGGCTTTACCGAAAAGAGCAACATCTGGCTGAACTACGATTCCGGCGGAAACTGGGCCGTGCGGGACATGATCGAGTTCGTCGACGGCGAGCCGAAGCCGGTCAAACTCGCCGACGATGAGGAACTGAATCTCTCCCGATTGGCCGAACTGCGGTCGTCGCTGAAGGACCTCAAAATCGTCGACGTCCATCGCAAGCCGGCCGGTCTGAGCGGCAGCCTCCGCGCGGATAAGCAACTATTGAGCGACCAGGAGGCCTTCCGCTCGCTCGTGCTCCGCGGTTTTTACCCGGTGGAAATCGAAAAGGACAAAGTGGAAATTCTCTCCAACGACGGCGAAGTCGTCGTGCGACGCCGCGATGGCGTCGAGTACACGCTCCGCTTCGGCAATATCGCAGGCATCGGCGACACCGGAGTGGAGGAGGGTAAATCCACTCCCGATAAGACCCCCGGGGCGGCGCAGGGCAGCAAACTGGACCGGTTCATCATGGTCTCGGCCCGATTCAACGAGTCGCTCGTCCAGAAACCGGTCCTCCAGCCGCTGCCGGAGAAAAAACCGCCGTCCGCTGCAACGAATGACGCTGCCAAATCCGACGACGCTACGAAAACCGACCCAGCAAAGACCGACCCAGCAAAGACCGACCCAGCAAAGACCGACCCAGCAAAGACCGACACTGCAAAGACCGACACTGCAAAGACCGACACTGCAAAGACCGACACTGCAAAGACCGACACTGCAAAGACCGACACTGCTT
>JALHPA010000604.1 GCA_022842745.1 Pirellulales bacterium | reverse complement strand
GGGGGGGGCCCCCGGCCCGGGGGGGGGGGGTTATGGGGGGGGGGGGGGGGGGGCGCCATGGGGGGGGGGGGTACGGGAAAACCCCTGTGTTTTGGGTTTTGTTTGGTGGGGCGAGGGGCGAGATTGACAATTCAGGGGGGAGACAGCGCACGGGAGTGGCAAGAACGGGAGGAGTGGGAGAGAACCCAAGGAGGCGGACGAGTTTGACGGTGCTGTTTTGACGGTGCTGTTTTGACGAGGCGTTTCGAGGCGCGTCGGCGGACCAGCACGGATGACGATCGACCAGATCAAGATGGAAGGGGGGGTGGAAGACGTGTGGGAATCGTGAGAAATCCGGACGTGAATTGCCCAGACTCCAGGGGAGCGGGCAACGGAGGGAATCGAAGCCGCGGCGCGGGAGGGGGAATGTCATTTGCTGTGGTGGACGGGACGCGACATTTGCAATGGTTGTGAGTGTCCAAGTTTTTCCACGGGAGGATGGCAGATGAAAGTTCGCATGCAACGCATGGCAGCCTGGGGTTCGTTCGCCTTGATGGCGGCGATGGTATCGGCGGCGTCGGCACAACAAGCGGGGCGCGACCCGACGAGCGGAGCGCCGGGGACGCCAGGAGCGCCGGGGCGCGCGGCGCAGACCGGTCGAGCGGGGTCGATGGATCAGGAAATCTTGGGGTGTATGATCATCGACAATCACAAAGAGATTGCGATGGCCCGGTTGGGACAAGAGCACGTCAAACATGAGAAAGTGAAGGAATTTGCGCGGCAGATGCAGGAGGAGCACTCCCAGTTCGTGCGGCGGCTGGAAGGGATGGCCCAGGGGGGGGCAGGACAATCGGGGACGGGCGCACGTCCGATCGACATCAATGCTGGACGGATCAACGTGCGGGTAGGGGACGGGACGAGCGGACAGGCGGGGACGCTGGATCAACCTGGCCAGACCGCGCAGACTCGCCCGGGCCAGGCGGAAGCCCAAGCGGGTAATGCGACGGAGCGGCAGGGTCAGTCGGCGCAGGGTCAATCCGGGCAGGGCCGCGACACGGCGACCCGGGTGACGGCGTTCAAGCCGACGCTGCCTGCCGGGCTGGCGAACAATCCGATGCTGAAGATCAAGCAGGAGATTGCGGAGGAATGCATCAACATGGCGCAGCAGGGAGCGTCGAAGAAGAACGCCGAAGAGTTCGACATGTACTTTGTGGGGGCCCAGTTGATCGCCCACAAGGATATGCTGGCTTCGCTGCGGGTGTTTGAGCGGCATGCTTCGCCGCAGTTGAATGAACTGGTTCGGACGGCGCAGCAAACGACGGAGAAGCACATCGAGCATGCCGAGAAGCTCGTCAAGGAGTTGGGTGAGCAGAAGAGTAGCGGCAGCGGCTCGCGCGAGGAGCGGAAGAGCTCGTCGAAGAGCGATAGCTAGCGCCGAGTGAGGAGATGCATGGATGGGTTTGGCTCCCTTGCCCGCGCGAAGCGCTGGCAAGGGAGTCGTGTTTGACGGGAAGGGGGCGGTACGCGCGACTTTGTATGAACTACCTGGCCTTGGCGACGGATTACGACGGGACGTTGGCGCGCGATGGGCACGTGGACGAGGCGACGCTGGAGTCGCTGGGAAGACTGAAATCGTCGGGGCGGAAAGTGCTGTTGGTGACGGGGCGGGAACTGCCGGAGTTGAAGGGGGTATGTCCCCAGTACGGGGCGTTCGACGCGATCGTGGCCGAGAATGGGGGGGTGTTGTATTGGCCGGCCGAAGACAAGGAAGAGGTGCTGGGAGAGGCGCCGCCGGCGGAATTCTTACAGCAGATTCAGGAGCGGGGGGTGTCGCCGTATTCGGTCGGTCGGGTGGTGTTTGCGACCTGGCGTCCGCACGAATTCGCGGTGTTGGAGATATTGCAGCAACTGGGGCTGGGGCATCAGATCATTTTCAATAAGCGGGCGGTAATGGTGTTGCCGAGCGGGATAAGCAAGGCGAGCGGTCTGGGGCGGGCGTTGGACGCGTTGCGCATTCCCGCGGGGCAGGTGGTGGGAGTGGGAGACGCCGAGAACGATCATGCGTTTCTCGAGATTTGCGGGGTGGCGGCAGCGGTATCGAACGGACTGGCGGGGTTGCGGCAGCGATGCGACCTGGTGACGGAGGGGGATCATGGGGACGGGGTGCGAGAATTGATCGAGCGACTGCTGGCAGACGATTTGCAGAGTCTGGGAGTGCGTCGCCCGCGGCAGATGTTGCATAGCGGGGCGTCCGAAGCGAGATAATCGAGTGTGCGGATAAAGGAAAAAGGGGACGTATGTCGGTGCTTGTGGCGGATATTGGGGGGACATCGGTCAAGCTGTGGCATACCGCGCACGAAGAGCATCGGCGGTTTGACTCTGGGAAGGAGCTCAGCCCGGAGGAATTTGTACGGACGGCGCTCGAGCTAGCAGGGGATTGGGAGTACGAGACGATCGCGCTGGGGCTGCCGTGCCGGGTGAGCAACGGGCGACCGGTCGAGGATCCGCAGAACCTGGGGCCTGGTTGGGTGGGGTTCAACTACGGGGCGGCGTTTGGGAAGCAAGTGCGGATCATGAACGACGCGGCGTTGCAGGCGCTAGGGAGTTACGACGGGGGAAGGATGCTGTTTCTGGGAATGGGGACGGCGGTGGGGTCGGCGTTTGTGGCGGAGCGGGTGATTATGTCGCTCGACCTGGGACGGGTCGTGGTGGGGAAGGCGAGCGTGGTCGAGCTGTTGGGGGACAAAGGATTCGAGAAGCTGACCGCTAAGAAGGCACAGGAGGTTGTTCATACCGTGGTGCCGATGCTGCGGAACGCGATGATGGCGGACTATGTGGTGCTGGGGGGAGGGAGCGTGAGCAAGATCGAGCAGTTGCCGGATGGAACGCGGCGGGGAAACAACCGGACGGTCGTGGAAGGGGGACGGCGGCTGTTCGAGGAATTGCCCGATCCGGCGGCGCGGGGGGGGGCGGACTGGATCGTCTTGTAGCGGGCGGGCATGATTGCGGGGCGGGTGGAGGGGCGACTGGAGAGGTCGCGACGCGCGATCCCGCAAAGCCGAAGAAGTTTGCTTGAGTCCCGTGTGGCCGCGCAGTAGGTTGGAGGATTCTGATAGCCTGTCGAAAAATGCCTTCGTGGCATTTTTCAACCGAGCCAAGTTCGCAGCAAGCTGCTCACGGCTCGCAAAATCCCGGCTTAACGGCCGTGATTTTGTGATCACATCCATGTGATCGCGCAGCCCGTTGAGGTTTTC
>JALHPA010000603.1 GCA_022842745.1 Pirellulales bacterium | reverse complement strand
CCGAGGCGATCGACCTGCTGCACGCGGTCGAGGTGCCGGACCATTCGGCGCTGGCCAAGTACCGCGGGCGTTTGACCGACACCTTGGCGAAGTTGCAAGAGGACATTTCCCGCGCCGAAACGCTCCGCGAAGACGCGATGACCCACGCGCGGGAGTTGCTTGCGAAGTTCGACTACGAGCAGGCGGCTTTGACGCTCGAGCAGATCGCCGAAAGTTATCGGACCGACGCGCACCGCGAGTTGCTGGAACAGGTTCGCTCGCGGCAGGTGGAGGTGCTGACGCTGGTGAGCGAAATTCGCCAGGCCGTCCAGTCCAAGCAAACCGAGGGGCTGCTGCCGAAAGTCGAAGACTTGCTCCGGCTCAAGCCGGATCACCAGCAGGCGCAATCGCTGGCGGCCAAACTGCGCCCGATGGAGCAGAAGAAGCAGCTCTCGCAGCGCGACGCCCTGGTCCAGGCGGCGCAAGCGCTGCTTGCGAAGCACAACTACGCCGGGGCGGTGGAGCGGCTGGAGCAAATTCCCCCCTCCGCGGTCGGGCCGGAACTGGAAAAACTGCTCGCCTCCGCCCGCGCCAAGGCGGACGAGACTTCCTGGCTGGCGGGCGCGCTCAAGGAGGCGGTCGGTTACGACGAGCATTTGCTGCCGATCGCGGAGCGCTTGCAGAAGCTGCGCCCCAACGACGCGGAGGTCGCCAAAATCATCGAGCTGCTCAAGAAGCGCGCGGGGCTGGGGCGGCGCGAGCAACTGAGCTTTCGCGGCTGGCCCAAGCCTCCGGCGACGAGCGCTTGGGGGGGGGCCGTGGAACGGGTGACCGGTTACCAGAATTTTCTGCTCCCCGGGGACGCCGAGGCCAGCGGCGCGGGAGAGGGAAAAGCGGGCCGAGCCAAGGCGCCATCGGCGCCGTCGGTTTCCACCGCCGACGCGGCCGCGGCGACGATCCGCTGGCTAACCGACCAGCCAGAGCGATTTTGCGTGGCGCTTGGCTTGGCGCTGGCCGCCTTGCAGCGAGGTTGGCTCGGTATCAACCTCGTCCCCCCCGAAAAAGCGACTTTGCTCGGCGGCCTGTTCAAAGGAAAAAAGCGAGCGATCGAGAGCGCCTGGGGGATCGATGTGGGGCGAGCGGGATTGCGGGCGGTAAAGCTCGTCTGGCCCTCCGACGCCGAACGCCCGACCATCGCCGTCGCGGAGTGCTTGGAATACGGCAAGCTGCTCAATCAGCCGGACGTGGAAGGGGCCGAACTGTTGCACGCCGCGCTCGACGCATTGATCGAGCGGCAGGGCTTGAAGGATGGCGCGATTTGCGTCAGCTTGCCGCTGCACAAAATGCTGTACCGCTCGCTCACCTTGCCGCTGCTCGACCGCGCCAAGATTCCGGACCTGATGAAGTATGAGGCGCGGACGCAGATTCCGTTTCCGCTGGAGGAGGTCTGCTGGGATTTTCAAATCCTGTCCGAAGAGGAGAATCCAGCGACCGATCTGCGGCAGTGCGAGGTGGCTTTGGCCGGCTTGCGGCGGACCGAGGCCGCGGCCCAATTGGCCCCGTTTGCGGACCGCGGAATCAAGGTCGACATTTTGACTCCCGACGCGGTGGGACTGGCGAATTTTCACGCCCACGAAAGCTGGCTGGGGAAGCCGGCCGGGAAGAAAACGGGCGACCCATCCCCCGCCGAAACAGCCGCCGGCAAGAATGCAAAATCGGACGATGCCAAAATCGATCCGGGGCTGACCGGCGCCGACGTAGCTCCGGGGGGAACGTATTTTCTCCTCCTCGACTCAGGCACCGACTCCACGAACCTGGTGCTGGGGAACCAACGGACGCTGCTAATGCGGGCGATTCCCGTGGGGGGAAACGCCTTCTCAAAAATTCTGGTCAAGGACTTCCAACTGACATTCGCCCAAGCGGAAAAGCTGAAGCGGACGCCGACCGCCGTCCGCGAGCTGCACCGGCTGTATGGCGCGATCGAACCGCGGTTTTGCGACCTGGTGCGGGAGGTCCACCGCTCCGTGGAGAGTTTTTTGGAATTCGACCGATCGCGGAGGATCGAGCGGGTGCTGGCGGTGGGGGGAACCATCCGGTTCCACGGGCTGCTGCGGCATCTGTGGCTGGGCAAGCGATAGACCCAGCGGCAATCACCGGCGGAGCAGGAATTCCTTGCTGTTGAGCAAGCCCCAGGCCACGTCCTCCAACGCCTGCCGCCAGTTGGCCGAACGTTCGACGTAGGCGACCAGCGCTTGGCGCTCGTCGGGCGATGGTTCTCGGGCCAGCGCCGCCCAATACAACTCGTCGAGCATCTCCCCCGGAGATTCGGTCGCAGCGAGAAGCTGGGTCAGGCGGTTATGCGGGTCCGAGAGGAGCCGATTGAGCGCCGGGCCGCTGATCATCTGGAACGCCTGGCCAAGCGTGCTGTCGGTCGCGCGTTCGCACTCGCAAGTCAGCAGCCGGGGAGGCTTGCCGAACAGCCGCAAAAACTTCTCCCCGTCGCCAGCGGCCTTGGCCCGCCGATCGCGGCGGGTGAACGCGCCGACGCCCGGCGCCTGGCCGGCTCGGGATTGGTCGTCCTCGCCGTAGACCGGCAACCGCGAGCCGGTCACCTGGCAAAGGGCATCGAGCATTTGCTCGGCGGAGAGGCGGCGGACCTGGGAGCGGGAGAAATTCAGTTCGTCGGCGCGGTTGGATTCGTTCGGTTCGGCGGTCAACTGGTAGGCGCGCGAATTCAGGATGATCCGCACGAGGTGACGGACATTGAAACCGCTGGCCACGAACTCCGCGGACAGGGCCTCAAGCAGGGGCGGGTTGACGGCGGGGTTGGTGGCCCGAAAGTCGTCGATCGGATCGACCAGCCCGCGGCCCATCAGGTGGAACCAAATGCGGTTGACTTGGGCTTGAACAAACATTGTGTTTCGCGGGGAGGCGATCCAGTCGGCCAGGGGGACCAGGCGATCGGCGGCGCCGTCCAACGCGGGAGCGGGGCCGCCCAGCAACTTCGGCGGCGCCGGCTGCTTGGTGCGCGGATCTTCGACCTCCCCGGTCGGCGCGGCGACGACCAACTGTTCGCCGTCGAATTGGTGCTTGTCGTTATCGTCCGGGCGGTTATTCGTCACGATCAGATAGTCGACGCGGGCAAAAAACGCGGTCCAGCGGTAGTAATCGCTCTGCGTCCAGCGGTCGAACGGGTGGTTGTGGCACTTGGCGCATTGCAGTCGGATGCCCAGAAACACCTGCGCGGCGGTCTC
>JALHPA010000602.1 GCA_022842745.1 Pirellulales bacterium | reverse complement strand
GCGTGGAAGAAATTGAAGATCCCGCGGTACGGAACGTACGCTACCTGGACAAACTGATCGATGAACTCGCCAAGGGCAAACCGCTCGAGAAGATCCTACGCTGACAGGCGCTCCCCCCTGCATACGCTTGCATTCGCCTCCCCCCGCGCCAACAATTCCCCCAGGCGACGCCGCTTACTGCGAAGCTTGTCCCAGGCGGCACGCCCAAAGGGCTCGATTGGACCTCGGAACTTTGCTTTAAGGAGTCCACCGGATGTCTCACATGCCCAGGCACTTCGCAGCGGCGTTACTCTTCTTGCTCTGTGCCACATCGCTCTTTGCCGAGGATGCGCCCGGAAAGCGTCCGGAACTCGCCTTCCGCCTCGCCGAATCCGAGCGAGCCGAGGAGTTGATCGAGGCAGCCGCGCCCAACGATGGACCAACGCTCTTCTTACATGCGGAGAATGTGCTGACCGGCAAAGACGTCACCAGCGTGACTTTTGAGCGCAATGACCACGGAGAAGTGGACGTCACAATCCAAATCGAATCTGCCGCAGCAAAGCGACTCGCGGCCGTAACAAAGGCGAACATGGGCAAACGGTTGGCCATTCTCCTGGACGGCAAGGTGATCACGGCGCCGATCATTCGTGCCGAGATTTCCAGCCAGGCCCAGATGACCGGCAGGTTTTCAAACGAGGAGCTTCTGCAAATCTTCGCCGCGCTGGTTCTTCAATCCCAAGTTTCTAAGAAATGAAGTTGAAACCACCTCGTCCGGCATCGGGTATAACAAACCACCGCTTGCGGATCGCGAATGGGTTCGTGTCAGCCAGTTGAACCCATCACCCGGCTGTGAATGCTTTTCGCACGGCGGATGGATTGCGTTGCGGTTGACCCATCTTCCCCACTTCTACAAGGTGTACCATGGCAAGACTGCTATCCAGGGGGATGACCGGGCTGGATGTGAAGGAACTCCAGGCGGCTCTGAATTTCCATATTCGCGCCCCCGCGACTCCCCTGCGGCCGGACGGCATCTTCGGTCCCCTGACGGACGCCCGGGTCCGGGATTTCCAGAAACGTGCCCAGATCAAGGTCGACGGCCTGGTCGGGCCTGACACGATCGCCGCCCTCTATCGCCGCGTCGCAGGCGTGGTCGACGCCGTACGAAAGCCGCGAGCGGAGGCCAGCGTCCGTCCCCGGAATGCGTTTTTTCCGGGTTTCGGCCAGGTCCGCCCGGCGGATCCCGACGTACTCCGGCCGCAGGCACGCAGCGCGAACAGTCAGGGATTCGAGCTGGAATCCAAGTTCGTGTTCAACCCACTGGCCAAGCCCAGCCAGGGGGATCACCCCCTGCAACTCACGCTCTCAAAATCGATACCCTGGCCGATCTTCCTGCCCGAACCACTGCAACTGGACGTCGACGCCGGTCTCGGGAGCAAGTTCGAATTGGATGGCAAAATCAAAGTACCTTTTAAGCTCGTCAAGACGGATCGTCTGGAGTTAAAGCCCTACTTCTTCGTCGGTGGCGGTGTGGAGCAGAATCATTTTAAGGACATCAACGCCGGCGGCGGCTCCAAACTCGTTCTCAAACTCGTCAGGGATCTCGGAGGCACTGGGACAAGCATCAGCTTCGAGGCCGACGGCGGCGTCAAGTACAAACACGACTTCGAGAAGAACGAGGGCAAGATCAAAGGCTACCTGGACTCCACCGTGGTGCTGACCGTTCCGTTCAACTTGTTCTAATCGGTCTTGCCCGCACAACGATCGACTCGTCGATGAGGCACTCGGTTCGGCGACCCAGTCGGGCCGTCGACCGTTGAAGTGCTGAACATTGCGGAGCGTGTTGATGGCGATCACCGACCGGCGGTGGCCACCGGCCGACAGGCACGCCCGACCGTGCGCAGCCACCGACACCGGCCGCCCGTAGTATTTCAAAGATTCACTCCGGCCCCCGCCGCCGCCGCTGCGCGCGGCCCCTACACACAGGTCACTGCCAGCATATGGAGACCTCGTCTATTGGCAAACCGCGCTCTCCACTTCGCATTTCTACTCGCCGCCTCCTGGGTTGCCATGACGTTCACCCACGAATTCGGCCACCTCCTGGGCGGCTGGGCCTGCGGCGGAACGCTTCGGTCGGCGGATCTTGTCCCCTGGCATATGCCCTACAGCTTCTTCGATCCCGATCCCCATCCATTGCTGACCCTGTGGTCGGGGCCAATTCTGGGCGTCGTCGTTCCATTGGTCTTGGCGATGCTGATTCGCCGCCCCTGGATCTGGTTCATCGCCCATTTCTGCCTGCTGGCCAACGGCGCCTACCTTGCCGCCGCCTGGTATTCGGGCGACCGATACCTCGATACCCCAAAACTACTCGAACATGGCGCCAGTCCGCTCGCGATTGGCTTATACTCCCTATTGACCCTCGGATTCGGTTACCCTGGATTTCGCCGGTCGTGCAAATGCGTATTGTCCTCCCCGCCGCAAAAACCGTCGAACGTCCACTCGCTGTCGAACAACCACTCGCCGTAGAACGGCCGCAAACGGGGTGCGAACCACCCGCTCCATGGGAGGAGCGAAGTCCGTCGGATTGACCGGCTCGACCTGCCCGGCCGATTCCTGCATAAATCGACCTGCTACCGTCAAGGAAAATCCCTGTTCGGCCCTTGCGTCCAGCGACTGGGAGACGGCAGCCGAGCGCCCAATCGTTTTGCCCCTACAACTTGGAACCAAACCGGCCGGTTGCTCGTCTATTCTTTTGGAATTGACCTCGAAAGCACATGGGAGCCATCGCGATGAACCGCACGATTTCGGCGTTGACGTTGTTTGCCCTGTTCTGTGCATTCCCCGCGTATGCGGACTATTCCATAGAAGGCAAGGGAACTTGGCCGAAAGAATGGCCTCAGGAATTGGAGCCGCTCCGAGAATCGTCGCAGACGTTTGAAGGCCCGCTTGCGCCGCTGCTGCATTACGCGATCCCCTTTGGCAACCGAGAGGAGTTTGAGGCCGCCTGGCCGAACCTTTTGAAGGTCAAGTCCCAGGGCGCCCCTATCGTCCTGCGGCACGGCCCAAGTTTTTGGTTAGGCAAAAAAGAGAAGGCGGGCGTTTGCGTCCATACGCCGCCGGACGGTCAAAAACCGATCGCCGCTAGCAAGGATGCAAGCGGAAACTGGGACAAGACCATCTACCTTGAGCTGATCGTGGATGGCAAGGTCGTCGACCTGAACCGCATTTTCCTGCCGCCAGGTACTCCCATCATCGACG
>JALHPA010000601.1 GCA_022842745.1 Pirellulales bacterium | reverse complement strand
TAAGGCGGTCGGTAAGCCGCCCGCACTGGATCCGGCCCAAGCCCCAGTTGCCGTCGGCGGCGAGCAGCGTTTCCGACTCGCGGAGCACGGTGAAGGGAGCGCCGGCGACGACCTCGCCCCGTTCGAGCGATTGAAGATACTGCGGGAGCCGCATGACTCCGTGGGAATCGTGCCCGCGCAGGTTGGCGCCTACCAGGCTGGCGGCCACGGCGTTGGCGTTGGCGGCCGACACGCCGCGGGCTTGCAGGACGCTCTCGGCAAAGGTCTGGAGGGTGCGAGCGGAGAGGAGAGGCATGGCGGGGGGCGAGTTTGGGAGTGGAACCCGTGATTTATCTGGACGGCGAACCGTCGCCGGCGAGGCCTCCCCATTGGCGGAGGGCTTCGTAGAGGACGATCGCCACGCTGTTGGAGAGGTTCAGGCTGCGGACCTGCGGCCGAATGGGAATTCGCAGCGTCTGGTCGGGCTGGTCTTCGACGAGCGCGGGCGGCAGACCGGAGGATTCGCTGCCGAAAACCAATACGTCGCCGCGTTGGAAGGGGACGCGGGTGTATTCGACCCGGCCGCTTTTGCTGAAAAAACGGTACGCCCGATTGGGCAGCCGGTCGCGGAGCGCGGCCCAGTCATCGACGACTTCCCACTCGAGATGTTCCCAGTAGTCCAGCCCCGCTCGGCGCAGGTAATAATCGTCCAGGCGAAAGCCGAGCGGGCGCACCAGCCACATTTTGGCGCCGACCGCGACGCAGGTTCTTCCGACGCTTCCTGTGTTGTGCGGAATTTCCGGCGCGTGCAGAACGACGTGGAGGCAAGGGTCGTACTTCACCGCGTCGTCACCCTCGCAGGTCGCCGTCGTACATGCGGTAGGTCTTGGTGATCTTGGCGCCACCTTTTTCCAAGCTGCCGCGGGAGAGGGAATTCGATTCCAGCACCCAGGAAAATTCAACCTCTTGAATTCCCCAGTCGAGGATTTTGGGGACCAGGCCGCGGAGCAGCACCAGTCCCAGGCCCCACCGCTGGTATTCCGGTACGACGTTGGTGCTGATGATGCGAATTCGCTTTAGCTGCTTGCGGTCGCGCAGGAGGGTCCAGAATCCGAGCGGGAACAATCGGCCGTCGATTTCCTTAATGCGGGGGTTGTAATCCAACAGACAAAAGGTGGCGCCGGCCGGTTGCCCGTCGACCTCTGCGATGAGGGCTAGCTCGGGAATAATGAGGCGCCGCAGTCCATTCGCCAGGTGTTTGATTTCGCCCGGTGACAGCGGGACAAACCCCCAGGTGGCAACCAGGGAGCGATTATAAATATCCAAGAACAGCTCCACCTCGGCCCGGAAGCGGGAGGCGTCCATGGGGCGGATCTGGACGTTGAAACGTTGCGCGGCTTGCTCGGCGATGAAGGAGAGCTTCTCGTCAAGCGTCCAAAGCATGTCGATGTGGCCCCAAAAGGCGTACATGTCCTGGGACTTGGTCAATCCCACTCCCTCCAGCAGCCGGGGATAGTACGGCTTGTTGTAGGTCATCATGAAGAAGGGGGGCGTATCGAAGCCCTCGACGAGCAGGCCGCATTCGTAATTGAGCGAAGGGTTTGTCGGGCCGCGGAGCAGGTCGATGTTGCGCGCAGAAAACCACTCTCGGGCCGCGGCAAACAATCCTTCGGCGACCGCGGGATCGTCGATCGATTCAAAGAACCCGAAAAACCCTCGACGCTCCCCGTACCGCCGGTTGTGGGCATGATTGACGATGGCCGCAATGCGACCCACCGGATGATGCTCGCGGCACGCCAGAAAAGTTTGGATTTCCGCGTCGTCGTAGAACGCGTGCCGTTTGAAATTCAAAAGCTGGCGCTGGTTGGAGACGAGCGGAGGAATCCAGTTCGGGTCGCCTTCGTACAGCGACCAGGGAAGCTCGATGAACTGTTTTCGTTCCTTCCGAGAACTCACAGGTACGATGCGAACATCCGTCCGTTCGGCCGTGCCGGACATGACCACCGTTCCGCCCATGAGCGCGAATCCAGGCTGGGATAGAAAGCCCCGAATCTACTCGCCCGCCGCTGCATAATCAATACATCTCTACGCACCGCGACACGGACCGCGATCTCCCATATGGCCGACCACAACGCGGAGATGATCGTGGGGGGTCTGGGCGTTGATTACTTTACCGGCGCCAAATCCACGTTGGCGGGGCCGTTGACCACTTTTCCGTGCGGATCGAATTGAGATCCGTGGCAGGGGCAGTCCCAGATGCTTGCGCCGTCGTTCCACCGGACGATGCACTGCAAGTGCGGGCAAACCGCGGTCATCTTGTGAAGTTGCCCGGATGGATCCCGGTAACAGGCGACTTTGGAGACTCCATCGCGCATTACGGCGCCTGTGCCTGGGGCAATTTCGTCTTCGCTCTGAATCTCACCGGGCGTGACCCAACTGCCATATTGGGCCGCCACGTTCAGATTTTCTGACGCGAATTCGCCGATGGCTCCGAGCGGCTTGCGGGAGGGGTCGTAGAACCTGGTCCACGGATTCTCTCGACCCAGGATCAGGTCGGAGATCAGCATGCCGGCAATCGTACCATGCGTCATGCCCATTCCGGAGTCGCCGGTCGCGACGTAGACGTTGTCCGAATCGGCCGGGTTGCGGCCGATGAACGCCAGGCCGTCGATTGTCTCCATGACCTGACCGGACCAGTGGTAAACCATTTCGCCGGCATTGGGAAATCGAACCCTAGCCCATGCGGCGAGCCGTTCGTAGCGATCGGCGGTATCGTCGGCCTGGCCCGATTTGTGGTCTTCGCCGCCGACGATTAGCACCTCGTAGGCCGGATCGGATTCGTCCTTTTGCAGGCGAACGTAGTGGTACGGATCGAGCGTATCCCAATAGAGGGCGGTGGGAACGTCCCCGGCCGGAATGCGCAGCCCGACCACATAGGTGCGATAGGGCGCCTGCTTGGTGTGGAGGGCGAACAAGTCGTTGACGGGAGTGTTGGTGGCCACGACGACGGCCGCGGCGGAGACTTTCTTTCCCTGGTCCGTTTCGACCGAGGCCCGTTCGCCTCCTTCCATGCTTTTGGCATGGGTCTGGCAGTAGATTTCCCCTCCCCGGCGGCGGATCGCTTTCGCCAGCCCGTCCAGATACTTGAGTGGATGGAACTGGCCCTGCCGTGCGAATCGCAAGCAGGGACCGCTATCGTATCCCGTGAGCGGCAGTCGATCGGCCCATTCCACTTCCACAACGCCAGTTTTCCTGGCGGC
>JALHPA010000600.1 GCA_022842745.1 Pirellulales bacterium | reverse complement strand
GCGGGCCGCATTCTTGCTGGATCACCTCACGCTACGGGCGGGGCTTCATGGGCGAGGACGCCCATGCCACGGCGGCCCCGACGGCGTCCGCCGCGGCGAAAACGACACGTACTTTCGGCCATCCAGGGCTTCTCGCATCCGCAGGTCGGCGAGAATTAGCTCAAGATTATTATTGAACGGCGCGGCAAGCTCATGCCGAATCCGCCGGATTTCTTCGGTGATTGGATCAGTCGTCATCTTGCGCCTACCAAAGTTCGACGGGCGTGCCATGTGACATGCTGTTGGATCGAATTTACTAACGACTGGGTGAAGTAAAACGCACGCCACTCGCGGGTTTCGTTCGACACGATAGCATGCCGCCAAACTCTGGAATTATCAAACTCTGTGAATCTCCGAAACTGCCGTGGCGGGCAATTTCCACTTTCGGTAAGATTCCGCCCCCTGGTAGCCGTGGCGCGCGCCGAGAACGATGTCGCATGGGCGGCGGGCATCACAGCCAGCCGAACGCGAGCAAGGCGAGGACCGCGGCGATTCCGGCCGCGGCCAGCGCGATCCACCAGCCGGGTCGATTCGACCAAGGGCTGGTGGAGAAAGTGAGATACTGGCCGCAACTCGGGCACTGTTCGGCGTCTTCGTAGGTCGATTCGCCGCAGTGGGGGCAGGGTTTGGTATCGGACTCGTCGTCGTTTTCGTCGTCGTCCGGGTATTCGCGGTCGTCGAGGTCGTCGGCCCAGCGGGCATAGTCGGACATAAAGAAGAATTTTTTGGGGCGAAATGTTTAGGGCATGGATGCCTGGCCGGACCACCGCCGGCCCAACCACCAAGGACGCGATACCACCGGCAGCAGAGGCTGGGGAGGGCGTCTGGAAGTGGCCGCCATCATGGAGGATGGATTGTGAACTCGCTTAAGCCTGTTTTGTTGCTCTTGGTGCTGGGGGGCGTAGGATTCGGAGTTTACCGAGCCCTGCATAAACGAGACCGAATCGAACCTCCGCCTGGGGTGGACGCACAGTGGGCCAGCCCGCTGGACGTTCAGCTTCCCAATCCGGCTAGTATACCGTCCACGGCCAGCGGCAGCGGGCCGACGGTGCTCAGTCCCCAGTCGCTGGGGAGCGCGCCACTTTTCGACGGCAAGGCGAGCGGAACGGCGGTTCCGGCGGCGGCGGTCGGCGCGACGACCGGGGCCGGGCCTGCGGCCGGAGGGATATCGACGACGCCGGGTTTTGCGGACGGGAGCGCGAAACGGCCGGGCGGGGAGGGGCCGAACGAAACGGGGACGACCGGCTCGCCTTTTCCGGGACTGGGAACGGCGGGGGACAAGGGGTTCGCGGCGAGCGTTGGTCAGGGTCCGCCCACGGGCGATCGCAACGGGGCTGCGTCGGGTCCGGCGGGCGTCGCGGCCGAGGGAGCAGGCAGTTCGTCGTTCGAGGTCGCGATGCGACAGATCGAGCCGCTGCTAGGAGGGGGCAAGCTGGTGCAGGCGCTCAAGGAGCTGTCGGTGTGGCACGACCATCCGCAATTGACGCCGGCTGACGAGGCGAAGCTGCAGGGGCTGTTGGACCAATTGGCGGGGACGGTGATCTATTCCCGGGAACACGTGCTGTATCCGGCATATCGGGTGCAGGAGGGGGAGCGGCTGCAGGAGATCGCGCAGAAGTACAGCGTGCCGTGGGAATTGCTGGCGAAAATCAACGGCGTGGACGATCCGGCGCGGCTGGTGGCCGGGGAGGAGTTGAAAGTGGTGCGGGGGCCGTTTTCGGCGGTCGTCAACCTGCCGAAGCGGCGAATGACGCTGTGGCTGGACGGGTTCTACGCCGGTAGTTTTCCGGTGCAGGGAATGGGACAGCCGGGGGCCAACCTGGAGGGGGACTACCAAGTGAACAGCAAGACGGTGGGGCCGATGTACAACGGGCCGAACGGGGTCATTCCGGCCGGGGACCCGTCGAATCCGCTGGGTAAGCTGCTCCTGGCGTTGAGCAACGAGGTGGCGATCCACGGAGGCCCGGAAGGGGCGGCGGAGGATCCGCGGGGGAGCATTCGGGTCTCGGCGCGGGACATAGAAGACGTGTTCGACATTCTGTCGGAGGGATCGCGAGTGACGATCCGACGGTAGGGCCGATCGCTGGCGCGACGCGCACCGCGCGGACCGCTAATTGAACCGCACCTTGCAGCAGGCGAGAACCAATTGCTGGAAGGCATCGCGGACGCGAACCACCGGTTCGCCGGAGCGGATCGTGGTTTCCAGCGCGGCGGCAAAGGGGGTGATCTGGTCGAAGCCGTAGCTGCCGGCGGCGCCTTTCAATTGGTGGGCGAGGCGCGCTAGCTGATCCCAATCGGACAGTTGGAACTGGGTCTGCAAGTCGCGGACGCGGTCGGGCATTTCCTCGACGAAGAGCGCGACCAACTCGGACAGGTCCGGGTCGCTGGCGAGACTGGAGCGGTA
Source organism: Pirellulales bacterium (assembly GCA_022842745.1). GTDB lineage: Bacteria > Planctomycetota > Planctomycetia > Pirellulales > JALHPA01 > JALHPA01. The sequence goes on along the minus strand of JALHPA010000600.1, from coordinate 799 downwards.
TTCTTCCGGGGGAGATTCGAGCGTGACTGGCACAGCGGGATCCTTGAGCAGAAGGGGGAGGGCCGCGCTGGGTCGCGATCCGAAACCGTCGAGCGAGCGGCTAGCTAAAGTCTAGATTGTGCCCAGCCGCAGGTTGGGCCGGGTTCCGGGGGTGGAGCGACGCCAAAGGGGTGAATCTGTACCGACGGCGGACCACCAGGACCCGTGATGACGGCTGTATCGGTCGGGTGGGCTGCGAAAGTTGGGCAACATGATATTGGCTGACCGGGCCGAAATTATACGAGGAGTCCGGCTTCCAGGTTTTTTGCCGAGGGCAGTATTTTCATGGCCGCCGAGCGAAGTCCGATTTTGATCGTGGACGACGACCCGTCCTGCACCGCGTTGTTGACGCGAGTGTTCGAGGAGGCAGGCCACGCCACCGCCCGCTTGCACGACAGCCGACGGGCAGTGGACGAACTGATCGCTCATTCCCACCGGATCGTCATTTTGGATATCGACATGCCCCACCTCGACGGACTGGCGCTGCTGCGGCGGATCAAGGCGCTCGACGGAGGGGTGCTGGCGATCATGCTCACGGGGGAGGTCACGATGGCGACGGTATTGGAATCAATGCGGGCGGGGGCGGAAGCCTGTTTCTTCAAGCCGATCAAAGATTTTGAGCCGCTACTGGCGGCAGTGGCCGACGCCCAGCGGAAGATCGAGAGGTGGTGGATGGCATTGGCAAACTTGAAGCAGTTGCGGGCAGAAACCGGGGCGCCGGTTGGCCGGGTGCAATCGCAACACCGGCTGACACCGCAAG
>JALHPA010000599.1 GCA_022842745.1 Pirellulales bacterium | reverse complement strand
GAGGCGATCACCTTGCCGGGCGTGAACGGCGATATCGTCCTGCCGAAATTGAGCACCAGCAACACGTTCACTGCCAAACTGACTCCCACTGGCGAGTTCGCTTGGGGAGTGGGCATCGGCGGGGCCACGTCCCAGTCCCTGGCGGTCGATGTCACGGGAGCGGTCGTGGTGAGCGGAGAGTACGGCGGTAGCGTCGATTTCGATCCGGGGGCTGCAGATTTCCAGCTCGCGGGCAACAACGACTATTTTCTTTTGAAGCTCGATCTGGCCGGGCAGTTTGTGTGGGCCCGAGCGTTTGTCGGCAGTACGGCAGGACAACCGATGGATCTCGCCATCGGCAGCCAGGGCCAGATTCACTACGCGGGAATATTCTACGGCACGATGAATCTTGCGCCGCAGCGAGGTAGTTATTTTCTCACTTCTCAATGGGGTGACGCAGTGGTGGCGACGCTCACCTCGAATGGCGATTTGGTGGCGGCCCGGCAGTGGGGCGCCTCGAGTGTCGATGTGGCGGTCGGCGTGACTGCGGATGCCGCGGGAAATGTTTATGTCGCCGGTTACTTCATGGGGTCCGTCGATTTCGATCCCGGCCCGGGTACGCAACTGCGCACGAGCGTCGGCACGCAGGATGGCTTCCTCCTGCAGCTCACTCCGCCCCGCGGCGTGATTGGCGGTCGGGCGTGGAGCGACGTGTCGCCGAACGGTGTCCAAGACGCGAACGAAGTGGATGTGGCCGGTGTCGTGCTGGAGTTGCGGTCCTCGTTCGATGCTGTCATCGGCAATGCGGACGACGGCCGCGTGGCAATCATCACGACGAATGCGACCGGCGGCTATCGATTCGAGAACCTGCCGAGCGGCAACTATTATCTAGCGGCACGCACGCCCGTGGGACGATCGCTTACCACGGCCCATGTCGGCGCGGATGAAACCGTCGATAGCGACATACTGGCAACTGGGCGATCAGATCTCATCGTACTGCAGCCGGATGAGGAACTGCTGAGAGTCGATACGGGGCTCGTCGGCGTCGCACCTGGATTTGGCTATGCCGTGCGGGCAGGGTCCACGAGCGGTAACAGCTCGGGTGTCCGAATGGTGGTCGATGCGGAGGGGAATTCGTATGTGGCCGGCTATTTCATCGGGACGGTCGATTTCGATCCCGGAGCCTCCGTGGTCAGCCTGACGAGTGGTTTTCCCGAAGACGCCTTTCTCGCCAAATACTCCGCGACCGGCGCGCTCGTCTGGGTGCGGCAGTTTGGCGCTGGCAATCGTGAGGTGGCGACCAGCCTGGCCGTGAATGCCGCGGGGGAAGTCTACGTTGCCGGAACCTTTGCCGTGCCTCTCGATCTCGATCCGGGCCCGCTGACTCACCTGGTAAATCCGGCGGGGAGCTCGGATGTATTCGTCGTCAAACTGACCCGTGACGGCGACTTCCTGTGGGGCAAGCGGATTGGCGGAGTTGGCCCAGAGGTCGGGCCTGTCATGCGCTTGGACCCCGCTGGCAATCTCGTACTCGGCGGGACGTTTTCCAGCACGGTCGATTTCGATCCTTCCGCCGCGGGCAATTTCCCGCTCACGAGCGCCGGGGGCAGCGACGCATTCCTGCTGAGACTTTCCGCGGCGGGTAATTTTCTGTCGGCAGTTCGCTGGGGCGGATTCGACCAGGACGAACTCCGCGAACTAGATGTCGATGCGGCCGGCGATATCTACACGATCGGCGTGTTCCGCGCGACGGCGGACGTTGACCCCACGCCGGGCGTGTTCAATCTCAGTTCGGCCGGCAGCGACGATGTGTTCATCACGAAATTGAATGCTGACGGCAGCCTGGCCTGGGGTGTGCGTCAAGGGAACTCCGGCGGCGATTTCCAAACGGGCGGCATTCGCGCGGATGGCGCCGGAAACGTGTATACCGCTGGTTCTTTCTCCGGCAGCGTGGATTTCGGCGGGACCACGCTGCACTCGCGCGGATCGTCGGATGGTTATCTGGTCAAACGCAACAGCAACGGACAGTTGCTCTGGGCTCGGCAACTGGCTGGGACGCAGCAGGAGTCCAACTACGGAGTTGATCTGGATGCGGCGGGGAATGTCTACGTCGCCGGCAGCTTCTTCTTCACGACCCGGTTCATCGATCCGACTGGCGAATATCTCTTCGGGGGTTCCACGTCGCAAAATGGTTACGTGGCCAAAGTGAGCCCGACCGGCGAATTGCAGGCCTTTTACCTCATGGTCAGCACGGGCCCTGTGCAAGCTCTGCCGGTCGCGGTGGATCGTGTGAGCGGCCACATTCACACAACGGGCATCGCCTTCGGTGTCGTCGATTTTGATCCGGGGCCCGGCACTTTCCAAATTCCCACCCCGGGCTTGGGAAGCACTGGCGATTTCTACCTGGCGCAGTTCCATCAAGTGGTGCAGCCGAGGATGACGCTCTCCGGCATGAGTCTGACGGAGAATCAGGGTCAGCAACTCGTCGGCACGCTGGCCGTCACCAACGGTTTGCCGGGCGAGACCTTCACGTTCAGCGTCGGGCCGGTCGGAGCCGCGGGTTTCTCGCTGAACGGCAATCAAGTGCTGGCGAACACCAATCTCTTTGACTTCGAATCGTCGTCCCAGGCGACGGTGCAAGTGCAGGTCGCAGGCTCAATGGGGACGCATTTGAGCCAGGTGTTCTTCCTTCAGGTTCTCAATGTCAACGAAGCGCCACTGCTCGCGGAAGTTCTCAATCTGCAAGCGACCTCCGGCGTGCGCTGGGACGGGACGGGGGCGTTCAGCGATCCGGATCAAGGAGATTCTTGGACTGCCACGGTGGACTATGGCGTTGGAGCGGGCCCGCAGCCGCTGACGTTGTCGCCGACGAAGAGCTTTGCATTGTCCCACACCTATGCCCTCGGCGGCACTTACCCAGTCATTATTACGGTGACCGATGCCGGCGGGCTGAGTGCCACTCGCACCTTCAACGTGAAGGTGATTCCGACCATCGCCTTGCAAGGAGCGACCAGCGGCATCCAAGGCGAGATGTTGAATTTTCAAGCCAGCCTCGCGGGGGCGGATCTCGCTGGGAGCCACACCGTCGTCTGGAATTTCGGTGATGGAACCAGCCGCACTTTTCCGGTCGCCGGATCCTGGCAAACGCAGTCGCACGTTTTCGCGACGCCGGGCAACTACACGGTGAGCGTGCAATTCCAACAGAGCGATGGGCAGACCGTGTCCGCGACGCTGCCAGTCACGATCGGCGTCACGGACGTGCGGATCG
>JALHPA010000598.1 GCA_022842745.1 Pirellulales bacterium | reverse complement strand
AACACCCGCAAGCTGCTCTTGACCGCGGCGGCGATCATGTCGGTCATGCTGCTCGGCTCGTCGCTGGTCACGGCGACCCTGATTCCCCCCGAGGCATTGACTAAGGGAGGCAAAGCCTACGAGCGGGCATTGGCCTATTTGGCCCACGGCGAAAGCGAGGTCGCCTTGAACCCGCTGTTCGGCAATCTCTTCGGCACGATCTACGACATCAGCACGATCGTGATTCTCGGTTTCGCCGGGGCGAGCGCCATGGCGGGGCTGCTGAACCTGGTGCCGCAGTACCTGCCCCGCTACGGCATGGCCCCGGAGTGGGCCCGCGCCGTGCGGCCGCTGGTATTCTTGTTCACCGTGATCAACCTGACCGTCACCTGGATCTTCAACGCCGACGTCTCCGCCCAGGGGGGGGCATACGCCACCGGCGTGCTGGTCCTGATGTCAAGCGCTTGCCTGGCCACGGTAATCGACAAGTGGCGCGCCGCGCGGGCGGCCAATTCGTGGAGGTTGCCTTGGCAATACGTGCTCATCGCGGCGGTCTTTTTCTATACCACCGCGGCGAACGTGATCGAGCGGCCGGACGGAATCAAGATCGCCAGTTGCTTCATCGGGGCGATCGTGGTCAGCTCGTTTGGCTCGCGGCTGATGCGGAGCACGGAATTGCGGTTCAAGGGATTCGAGTTCGCCGACATCCAGTCGCGGTTCTTGTGGGATAGTCTGAAACACCTGGAATTCCCGGTCCTGGTACCGCACCGCCCAGGGGGGAGAGAGCTCGCGCGGAAAGACGCCTCGATCCGCGATCGGCACCGGCTGGGACCGGACGTGCCGATCGTGTTCATTGAGGCGGAATTGGGAGACACCAGCGAGTTTCAGCACAATCCGCTGATGAGCGTGCGCGAGGAGGAGGGGCGGTTCGTGATCGGCGTGCAACGCTGCGCATCGGTGGCCCACGTGATCGCCACGATCGCCTTGGAATGCTCGCGCGTCGGCCGCCCGCCGGAAATCCACTTCGGCTGGTCCAACGAAAGCCCAATGGCAGCCAGCTTGGGATTCCTCTTATTCGGCGAAGGAAACGTCCCCTGGATGGTAAGGGAACTAATCCGCCGGGCGGAACCGGACCCGAAACGCCAGCCGCAGGTATTTATCGGGTGAGGAGGCCCAGGTGGACCGGGCCGGGACGGATTCTAATATCATCCGACACCCAGCCCTGCGACGAGCGGAGATTGAGAGGGGACAGGACGTCTCAAGTTGCGCCACGACGACTCTATGAATGGAAATTTTGTCGCTGGCGGCATCAAGTCGGCCGGTGACAGATCCAGAGACCCAGACACGACGGACTGGCGCCAGCCAAAGGGCGACATCGTGGCTGGGGTAGATTCTTCCACGATCGATTTGCAACCGAGCAGACTTCGGCGGAGCGGAACGCCAGTGGAGCGCAGAGATGAGGCGAAAGATCTAGCTGGAAAGTTTTGTAGCGGTATTGACAGCAGCGGCAGGTTGTACCCGACAATGGGGGGAGATTGGGTCAGCGTGTGGATTCTCCCGATTGTTATCCAAAAGTCCTGGCTATCGCCATGCGACGAAATTTGCAATGTGAATTGCGAATCGCAATGTTGTCGTCTGCGGTAACGGTGATCTTGACGGGTCCCGCGCTTTCCGCCGATTTGCTGCCTGCGATGATCGCCCATTGGCGGACGCACGATAAACGATTTGAGACCTTTCAAGCAGAGTGGAAGGAGATGATCGCGGTTCGGCGGGGTGCGGAAATGACGCCCGATAACTCAAAGGGGTTTTTTGACAAATTTCCTGGCGGTGTATGGGCGCCTGAACGCGATGTCACGTTCGATGCGCAGGGGAAACTGGCAATGAGCGGGCGGAAGATGCGGCTGGACTACGATGACAAGGTGTGGTCGGTCGACGCTGGAAAGCTCGTGCCGCGATCCTATTGGGGAACGTTCGACGGGAAGAGGGGGGCGCATTGCTTCCCGATAGATGGACGTCAACCTCGTGGCGTATTGCATCGGCGGTCCGAGAAGGATTCGCCCGATTGGGGTGACGTTCAACTGGGGCCAATGATTATGGCGGCGCGCACGTGCGGTCCGAAGAGTCGGTATTTCGATGTGGACCGTATTACTGTCGTGCGAACGGAACGCCTAGGCCGAACGGAATGCGTGGTTCTGCAGCAGATCGCCGAAGCCGATCTCGAAAAGAAACTGGTGTTTGTGGAAAACAAGCCTCCGTATCGCGTTATGCGCTATTTGGCGGAGAACGACGGCGTGGTTCAGACACAAATCGACAACAACTATAGCGACACGTTCGACTCCACGTTTCCAGTCTCGTGGACAATCCTGATTGCCGATCAACGGGGCGCTCAGAGGCGAATCGTAAACGGGGTGCTGACGGGTCTGGCACTAGACGCCACAATCGATCCGAAACGCTTCGCTCCCACGTTTGCTGTTGGAACACTCGTTTTCGACGCGGAGGATAACACGAACTTCATTCAGCGGGAGAATCGCAACGAAAGACGAGTGACGCCCAATGAGCTTATACACGCAGAGTACAGCGATTTGCTGGTGACCGAAGAAGGGGAAGCATTGGCCTACGCAAGGCGGTGGAGTGCGTGGCAAATAGGGGGTCTGATTCTTGGTTTAGCGGCAGTCGTTGGGTTGGTGATCGTTTGGTGGCGTCGAAACGACGAGTAGGCACGAAGCGAGCAGAGTGCTTGCCCGAGCGGAATCGTTACGCCCGTTGGCGCTACGCGAACATACCCGAATGGAGCTTGGGGATTGCCGACTGTGTGCGAACGGGTCGGTTTGGGTCACCCTTTCAGGGCTTGGGTTTTTTTGGGACACTGATCCCTGGGCGTTGCCCAGGGCTTTCGTGGAGTGCCCCTTCGGGGCGGAGGGCGGGTTGTGCAGTGGCGAACTTTCCACTTGACCCCGGGTGCTCGACACCCGACGCTTAGTGGCGGTTTTATCTGGGGGCAAGCCTTCGGCTTGACCCGAGCCACCCGACCACCCGACCACGCGACAGATCTAACGACCGTCCAGCCCAAACAGTCGCCTGGCATTCGCCGTCGTCTGCGCAGCGAAGGTTTCAAACGGAGTGTGCCGGGCGGCGGCCAGCGCGCGGGCGGTGTGTTGAACATGGCCGGATTCGTTGCGCTTGCCCCGGAACGGTTCGGGGGAAAGGTAGGGGGCATCGGTTTCGACCAGGATGCTCTCGGGGGGGATCGCCGCGGCCACCGCCCGCA
>JALHPA010000597.1 GCA_022842745.1 Pirellulales bacterium | reverse complement strand
ACGGAGAGGGCCTTGATCCAACCTGACGAAGTGTACTTGGCAAGCTTCCCGTTTGGCGACGCCGCAGGCATGAAGCTACGGCCTGTGTTGACGCTCACAGGCGCCGTGGGAACGGTTCCCGAATCACTTAACTATTTGCGAAATACTGCCCGGGTCGAGTTTGTTGAATTTGTTCAGGGAACCCGATCTGGCCGGTTCGTTGTTCGATCGCTATCATCTTGCGGCCCGGAGAACCGCTGCGATGGCAAACAAACCGTATGACGAAATCTTGAAACGCGCAAAAGCCGAGCTGACGCCGGGCGAGCAGCAACAACTCGCGGAAATCCTCGCGCAGCATGCCGGTCGGAAGAACGGCGGCGTCCACCAGGTCACCGACTTCCGCGGGTTGGGCAAGGAAATCTGGCAGGGCGTCGATGCCGATGAATATGTCGCCGGGGAACGCGACTCATGGGATGGGTAGAGGACCTCCGCGGCAAGACGGTCGGGCTCGATACCGCGCCACTCAAGAGTGCAACGATATTCTGCTGAGCTCCTCATGTCTTCACCGTCCCCGTGACTCCGGCGACGGCCCAAACCGCGGCCGAACTCCGCGCTTCGGGACAACTGAAAACGCCAGATGCGATCCACCTGGCAACGGCGATCAACCATCGCGCCGACGCCTTTCTCACCGGTGACCGCGACTTCGGCGGACTCGGTTCGCTACAGATTCTGAGAGTCCGTGAATTAGTGTCGCGAAATTCGTAAGGAACTGCGTGCGTTGGGCGCAACCGCACTCGCGAACGACACGCCTCAATCCTCTCGCTCCACCTCCGGCGGCAGCATCCCCGGCGGCTCCATTCCCGGCGGCAGTGCTCCCCCACCCCGCGCTAGCGCCTGCACGGCGGCCAGCGTATCCGCCTCGTCCGGGCGTTTGTCCTGCCGCCACCGCGCGATTCTCGGGAACCGCACCGCCAGCCCCGATTTGTGCCGGCTGGAAACCTGGATCCCTTCAAAGTGCAGCTCAAATACCAGCTCCGGCTTCACGACTCGCACTGGACCAAACTTGCCGGTGGTGTTCCGCTGCACGAAGGCGTCCACCTGCCGGATCTCCTCATCCGTCAGGCCGGAATACGCCTTGGCCACCGGCGCTAGTTCTCCGTTATGCCACACGCCAAACGTATAGTCCGTGTACAAACTCGCCCGCCGCCCGTGCCCCCATTGCGCGTAGATCAACACCGCGTCGATCGAGTACGGATCGACTTTCCATTTCCACCAATCCCCCCGCGGACGCCCCACCCCGTAGGCCGAATCGCGCCGCTTGAGCATCAACCCCTCCACCAACGTCCCCCGCGCGCTCTCCCGCAGCTCCGCCAACCCCGGCCAATCCCCGGCCGACAACAGCGGCGACAGCCGAAAGGCAAAATCGCGATGAACTTGCCGGGCCAAGGACTCCAGCCGCCCGCGCCGCTCGCTCCAGGCCTCTTGGCGCACGTCCATGTGCTCCCATTCCAACAGATCGAACGCCAGAAACACAACCGGCGCCTCGGCCAGCAGTTTTGCCCCCACCGTCTTGCGGCCGATCCGCTTTTGCAACACCGCGAACGGCAGCGGCCGCTCCTCCCGCCAGGCGACAATCTCCCCGTCCAACACCACTCCGTCCGGAATCACGCGGCCAATCTCGGCCACCTCCGGAAATCGATCCGTGACCAGCTCCTCCCCCCGCGACCACACCAACACCTGCCCCTGCCGCCGCAGCAATTGTGCCCGAATGCCGTCCCACTTCCATTCCGCTTGCCAGTCGTTCAGATCCCCTAGCTCCTCCAATCCCGACGCCAGCGGGTGGGCCAAGAAAAACGGATACGGCCGACCCGGGTCTGCCCGCGCGGGCACAGCCGCCGTCAGATCGCGAAAATCCTCTGCCGTCGGCTGCCAATCCCCCATCAGCCGGTGCGCCATCGTGTCCGCGGGAACCCCCGCCACGTTCGCCAATGCCCGCGCGACCAGCGTTCGCGCCACCCCCACGCGAAATTCCCCCAGCAGCAATTTGTGAAAAATGAATCGCTCCGTGGCATCCAGTTCCTTCCATGCCCCCACCACCAGTTCCCGCTGCCGCTCGACCCCCACCCCCGGCAGCGGCACGATCCGCCGTTCGACCAGCTCATAGAGCAGCGGCCCCCCCACCGGCTCGGCAGCCTGCACTCCTTCGACTTTCCCCTCTCCGTCGCCCCCCTGCCCGACTTTCCCCTCCCCCGCCGTCCGCCACGCCCCCCCAGGTCTTGGCAACAATAGCGCCAGCGTCTCCGCCAGGTCCCCCACCGCATCGTACGATTCTTCGATCAGCCACATCGGGTGCCCCGTCTCCTCCGCCAGCCACTCCCGCAGCAGCCGCGTGTTCACCGCCCGCTTGATCTTGCGGCCGACCAAAAAATACAACGCCCAGGCGGCCGACCGTGCATCCGCCGTGGCAAAGTACCGCGCGAGCGCTTGCACCTTTTCGGCGGTCCGCGTCGTGGTATCCAGTTCCTGGAATAATCTGCAAAAATCGCGCATACGTTCTTGCGGTTTGCCTGGTATCGTCTCCCGCGGAACAACCCGCGGGAGGCAGGCCAAACGGTCGCTTGTTTCGCCCCTCGCCCAACCGACCCACCGGCCTACAATCCAATCGAATGCTCCTGGACGACAGGCCCATTTGTTGCCAGGGCCAATTCTCACACCGCCGGGCAGCGTGGTAGAATTGTTCGCTCCAATCAACGTCCCTTAAAGCAACGAGCGCCCAGGCATTGTACCGATGGATCAAGCGTCGTTGCCGGTATCCGTCGGACTTTTGTTCAGCGGCGGTTTGGACAGTGCGATTCTCCTTTCCCACCTGCTGACCCAGGGGCATGCCGTCCGGCCGATCTACATCGGCAGCGGAGTCGTGTGGGAAGCGGCGGAACGTTCGGCCGCTCGCAGCTACCTGGCGGCGTCGGCCTCCTCTCGGCTCGGCCGTTTGGTCGAACTGGAGATGCCGGTCGACGACCTGTACCGCGACCACTGGAGCATCTCCGGCCGCAGCACGCCCGACGCCAAAAGCCCCGACGAGGCGGTTTATCTGCCCGGGCGAAACCCGCTTCTGCTGGTAAAAGCCGCCGTCTGGTGCAACCTGCACGGCTTGAAGGCCCTGGCCCTGGCCCCGCTGCGAACCAATCCGTTTCCCGACTCGACCGAGAGTTTCTTCGGATCGTTCCAGGCGGCAATGAACCAGGCCCTTGATTCGGACCTGCGAATC
>JALHPA010000596.1 GCA_022842745.1 Pirellulales bacterium | reverse complement strand
ATTCCCGACTCGCCATCTCCAGGTGAACCTCGTCGACCGTCAAGCCCAAAAACGCCGGAAACAACGGCGCGTAGCGCCGCAGCCCCACCGCCCGCCCCTTGAAGTTCCCAAAGCACAGGTGCGTCGACAAGCGGCACCGCCCCACGATCGGCGCTACCGTTCGGTTGAAGATTTCCACGAACCGCGCCGGATCGTCCCGGTGGGCATAACAACTCATCGACGGCTCATCCACCGTGATCTCCGTGCATCCCCCCTCCACCAGCCGGATCAGCTCCTGCTGAACCAAGGGCAATAGTGCCTCCGTCACCGCGAATCGGTCTGGATACCGCTCGTTGGGAACCAACCGCCCCGACAGCGTATACGGACCCGGCAATGACGCCTTCAAAATCGGTCCCGGCGGCGCCAAGAGTTGCAGCCGATGAAATTCCTCCACCGCACCCAACCCCCGCGGCGCGTCCAATTCCCCCGTAATTCGGTGCCGCCCCCGCTGGTCGTGCGCAGGCGGACCAAATCGCCGCGGAGCGGCCGATTCCAGCGAGATCCCGCTCAAAAAACCATAAAACGACAGGTTAAAATCGAGCCGCGTCTGCTCCCCGTCGGTAATTACGTCCAATCCCGCCGAAAGCTGGTCGTGAATCGCGGCGATCACCGCGTCATCCTGCATCTCCGCCAGATCGTCGCTCCCAAATTGCTCCAAATGCCTCGCGGCAAACTCCAACCAGCCCGGCAACGGCAGGCTCCCGATCACCGTAGTGCGAAGCGGTGGCGAAACCATCAGTGAATTCCCCAAACTGTGAGAGATGTCGTTCAGTCGCGTTTCCATTCCCGAGACTTGCATGGGCCGGGAATGCGGCGGGCTGGGGGCCGGACTTTCCGACCGATGCCGACATCGTACCGCGCGGCGCGGCGCCGCTCTTGGTGTACGTTTGCAGCGGGCCAGATCTGCCTGCCACTTCGATGATCGCCGCGAAGATCGCCTACCGGACCACGTTATCCGGCGGCAGCCCGATGCTCGGCGGCGTCGTGGATTGCACCGGCGCCGTCAGCGTCTGTGCCGAAATCGGCGGCGGAACCGCGACCACCGTCGGGTTCCTTTGCAGCCGCTCCTGAATCCGAAACAGGATCGCCTGCTCAAGCGCCGTGTCCCGCCCCTGCGCGATCCACCCGGCGGTCGGCTGGGGATTGGCTACCGGCCGCGGCGCATCCCCCACCTGCCGCCCGAGAATAGGCTCGGCCTCCGTGTCGTCGTCGAGCGCCGTGTCGTAGCGAAACGTCGCCCCCCCCGCCGTCGCGTGCATCGGCCGCGGCACGTCCTCCAGCTCCTTAAGCACCACCACGTCGATCAGGTACCCCTCCGCCTCCGGAACCACTCGTACCGTCGCTCGCCGGCGAATCGATTGCAGCGTGCTTTCCAGTCGCTCGGTGAAATTCACGCTGTCCTCCCGCCACGGCTCCAACAGCGTCGCCCCTGACTGCGGAAACGTCGTGATCTGCCCCTCCGTCAGAATGTCCCCCACCAGCTTTACCCGTTCCTCCCGTTCGATTTTGAAAAAGTCGTCCACCGCGTCGACGACCGTGTCCCAAGCTACCTCCCGGTCGCTCACCGCGACCCGCAACGGGTTGACCGTCCCAATCGCCGCCCCCCCCGCCGGCAGTTGCGGCAAGTTGTACTGCGGAACCGCCGGTCCAAACTCCACCACCGGCGGCGTCATCGGCGGCATCGGCGAACCATTGAACCGGCTGCACCCCCCCGCCCCAACCATTCCGCCAACCGCGATCCCCACGACCACCCATCCGCGCGCAAGCAGTTTACACCGGGGTAAAGTCTGGGCTGTCCCCAGTCTCTCACGCTGCCCCCCCTCCGCAATGCCCCCCCCAAATCGCTCAGAGCGCGCATGCTTTTCGAGTGCGGCAGTGCCGCCCCAATACCGTTGGATTGCGATTGAGAAGGGTTTCACAAAAGTGTGTCGCTGCTACCTCGCGTAACGCATCGGGTAAAGTCATGACCCCCGCCTTCGCCAATCGACCTGAGCCGCACGCGGATACAAGCCAGGCGCATTACGGGAAAAATCGCCGCGGATTGTCGTAAAACCCGCCGCCACACGCAATCGCAATCCCCAAACTTGGCCGCGCCGCCTTCTCACCCCTTCGCCGGGGGCTGACCTGCCACTCCCAGTCCCCCCACAAAAGCCGACAGGCCGGGAGATCCGTCCTGGATCGCCCGGCCCATCTGGCCCTCGCACTCAGTTTTTCGCCCAACCGCGACAGGCGATACTTGGTCCTTTCGTGCTAGCGTCCTTGGGGGATCGAAGTATTCCAGAATCGACCGGGACATCGATTCGCTGCTTAGAACTGCACCACCGGAATCTCGCGGCGGCCCACCTTGATCGTGTTGTTTTCCAGGTTGCTGTCCTTCGTGTTGCTCGGGTTCACCGCCATTCCGATCAGCGTATTGAACGGGGCCGGGCGGCCAGCCGCGTCTTTCGCCATCGTCAGAGCCGCCACCGGCAGCCGCAAGTCCACCGTCGTTGTCGATCCGGCTTCCAGCGAAGCCACCGATCCGCTCGCCATCGGTGCATCCCCCGACACGTGGTCGTCCTTGCTCGCCACCAGCGTAATCAGGAACTTGCCCACCGATTGCGGACCATTGTTTCGCACGGTCACTCGGTACCGGGGTCCCAATTGGCTCGCCGCGTCTCCCGCGTCGCCGAATTGCACTTGCGTCAGTTCAATATCCGTCAGCACGCTCGCTTCCGGGGTCGACTCGTCGGTCGTGATGATCGGCGAAGACAAGAACGCCGCCGACTCCACATCCGCCAACGTCGACTCGCTCGTCTTCGGTTCGCCCGCGGCGTCGCTCGACACCGTCGCGCTCGACACCGTCGCGCTCGACACCGTCGTGCTCGCCTGGGCCGCTTGCGAACCGCTCTCGCGCCGCGCCGTCACCGCCCGGTCCATAAGCGTCGTCGCCAACAACGGCAGCAGCGTCCCGGCAGCCGAAGAGTTCTTTTCGGCCGCGGCCACCGGGTTGCTCGGTGCCGGGCTGGCCACCGTCTCCACATTCGCCACGTCCGACGACTCGCTCGACTCGCTCGTCGCCGCAACCGTCGACGCGGCTTCGTTTTGCGGCCGATACGATTCATTAGCCACAGCCACCGGAGTATTCACAGCCACCGGAGTATTCGCAGCCCCGCTCGCATTGACCGGCACACTCCCTGTCCCAACCGTCATGCTCATCGGCCGCGGATA
>JALHPA010000595.1 GCA_022842745.1 Pirellulales bacterium | reverse complement strand
AGCGGCGGCGAGGCGTTCGGCGTGGGGGAAGCCCGGCCCTTCGTCGCGGACGATGAAGCGGACCTCCTCGCGGGCATAGAGGGCGCGGACGTGGATGCGACGGTCGCCGTAAGGGGGCTGGCCGCGACGCGCGGCGAGGGCTTTTTCCCAGTCGGCGCGTTTGACGTCCTGGCCGAGCTGGAGATTGCCGTGAAAAAGGGCGTTATTCAGGGCGGCTTCGAGGGCGCTACCTAACTGGCGGGCGGCGGGAACATCGCAAAAGCCGATGCGGACGACGCAGTTTTGCAGGTTTTCGACGAGGGCGGAGATCAGGGCCGGATCGTTTTCAAGCTGGTATACGGAGTCGCAGGAGACGAGGCAGCCCTGGAGGCGTTCCTGCCGTTGGTCGAGCCGGGTGCGACCGAGGAGATCGGAAAGCGTGGGGACAAGATCTTGGGCCAGGCGGCACTTGGGGACGTAGCTAGCGGCGCCTTCGCGGAGGGCTTCGTCGGCGATTGATTCGCTGCCGAGGGCGGTCATGAGAACGACGGGGAGTTGCGGGCAGCGATGGCGGAGGGTGCGGACAAGCTCGAGGCCGTCCATGCCTGGCATGCGGAGGTCGGTGACGACGATGTCCGGGCGCTGGCGCTCGATGAGTTCGAGGGCCTCTTTGCCGTCTTCGGCATAGCCGACGGCGAAGTCGGATTGGCGTTCGACGAGGCCGCCGGCAAGCTGCCGATCGACCGGGGAATCATCCACGATGAGCACGTCTACCACCAATTCCATCGACATGAAACGAGTCCTCCAAGGCAACGAACGACCGTTGGCGGGGCGCGAAAGAACGATCTTGCGCATACCGACCATAGCAGCGGAACGCCGTGCTGGGCGTTGGCCCAAACGGAAGCCTCGAATCTGTCCGAGGGCCGCTGGGAAGTACGACCGCGAGGGTCGAATCCCCAGAAGCTCTAACCCCTATTGTGGCCGGTAGGGGCCGCGGACGCAACGCCAGCGGCGAAAGGCGAGCGCGGCAATTGCAGAAACGACGGATCAGCCGGGGCTGGGAGGGAGGGAATGGGGACCGGGGCGGGAAGCGAGTTGGGGACGGACGACGCCGGTGACCAGCCCCAACCTTTCCCAGAGGGAGATGGTGAGGAAGGTGATGTCCAATTCCCACCAGCGGTGGCCGTGGGCCGCGGAGCGCGGCTGGGCGTGATGGTTGTTGTGCCAACCTTCGCCATTGGTCGCCAAAGCGCAGAGCCAGTTGTTGCGGCTGTCTTCGGCGGTGGGGTAATTGCGATAGCCCCAGAGATGGGAGACGGAATTGATCGACCAGGTGACATGCCAGGTGAAGAGGGTGCGAAAGATGACGCCCCAAAGAAGCAGACTGAGACCGAACCAGAGGCCGCGGTGGTAGCTCCCAGTTAAGTACCATTCCACGGCGAAGCCGACGAGGAAAAAGGGAATGGCATGGGCGGCGAAAATCCACGCCCAGCGGGCGCGCCGCTCCAGCCACAGGTAAAAGGGGTCTTGGAGGACGTCGCGAGCATAGCGCTCGTACGTCGCGAGCCGGCTGAGTTGTCGGTTTTCGACGAACAGCCAGCCAACGTGGCCCCAAAACCAACTGACGCGCGGGGTATGGGGATCGGGGCGTTCGTCGGAATGCTGATGGTGCAGACGATGTATCGCCACCCAGCGGGCGGGGGTGTCTTGGAGCGTGCAGACCCCCAGGATCGCCAGGGTATGCTCGAACCACTTGGGGCATTGAAAACCGCGGTGGGTGAGAAGCCGGTGGTAGCCGGCGCCGATTCCCAGGGAGCAGAACACGTAGTTGCCCAGCGGGACAAGGACGACGCCGGTCCAGCTAAACAACTCCGGGACGAAGGCCAGCGGGAGCAGGAGGTGGAAGCCGACGACCGGAATCACGTAGCTCCAAATGATCCTCCCTCCCAACGTTTCCAGTGGGCGAGGGAGGGGCGCGCGTCGGGGCATGGCCGGGCGAAGCGCGACAGGTTGTTCACGAATCTGCATGAGTTTTGTTGGCGGCGATGATCGAAAAGGCCAAGCCGCGGGGCCATTTTTCGAGCGAGAGATTCCCTTAAAAATCGGTGAGCTGGATCTCTTTGTACCACGCTTCGGATGGAGGGCCGCCGTGGATTTGGAGGGCGATGCGGCCTGATTGGGGGATTTTATCGTCCGGTTCGGTGTAGTCGACGGTTTGCTGGCCGTTGATCCAGAGCTGGATGCGTTTGCCTTGGCAGCGGATGCGGTATTCGTTCCAATCGTCGGGCTTGAGGATTTTGGCGACTTCGTCCGGTTTGGGGGCGGCGAGGATTTTGTTGCGGCGGGATTCGTCGTAGAGGGCGCCCCAGTAGCCATTTCCAAGGTCGGCCTGGTAGCCGATCATTTCATGGTGCTTGGGAATGCGCTGGCTGCGGATTTGGATGCCTGCGTTGGCTTTTTCGCCCCCCAGCAGCTTGAACTTCAGTCGGAGCTCGAAATCGGCGTATTCCTTGTCGGTGGCGAGGAATTCGTTGCGGGGGACGTCGGCTTTGAGGCTGCCTCCCACGATGGCGCCGTCGACGACCTTGAAGACCTTTTCGTCTCCTTGCCAACCGGCGAGGGATTTGCCGTCGAAGAGTTTGACGGGTTCGGCGGCAGAGGCGAGCGTGGAGAGGAGGGCAGTGCTAAGAAACATGGAGCAGGCCAGGGCCAAGTAGCAGGTCCGGGAGAAGCGTTTGATGAGGGAGGAGGAAACGACGCTGGGAAGCGCAGGGGAGGGAGAATAGACTGTCATAGCGGAGACCCTGTCGATGCGTGTGGTGGAGCCGGTTCGCGCGGGGGAGACCGGCGGCGGGGACAAGTCAGGCGAGCAACTTTTTTCAATCGTCGACGCTTGTCGCATCGCTGTCAACCTGGCGGAAGGTTCGTTGCAAAGTTCGAGGGTGAGACTGATGGGTGAAAATAGTGGGTGAGACTGGAATGCGGCTGGTGCTTTGTTATCCGGTGGAATCGCGGCACGTGGCGCAGATCGCGGCGGCGGCGCCTGGGATCGAGATATTGGAATCGAGCCAGGAGAAGATCGCGGAGGATATCTTCGCGGCGGATCTTTTTTGCGGGCACGCGAAAGTACCGGTGGATTGGGAGCGAGTGGCGGCGGCGGGGCGGCTGCGGTGGACGCAGTCTTCGGCGGCGGGATTGGACTGGCTGCTTACGCCGGCGGTGATCGAATCGCCGATGATCGTGACCAGTGCGTCGGGAGTGCTGGCGGACCAG
>JALHPA010000594.1 GCA_022842745.1 Pirellulales bacterium | reverse complement strand
TAAGAATGGGGGTCCCGGCTCGATTCAGGTATTTCGGGACTCGCTATTGGTCTCCCAATCTCCGAACGTGCAGCCGGAGGTGACGAAGTGGATTGAGGAACTGGCCGCGATTGCGCAACGGTCGCCAGCGAACCAGGCGGCGAAGGAACAATACCCAGGCTATAGTAGGGGCCGCGATCCTTACTCGTATCCAGGCCCTAGAAGAGGCCGCGATCCCGATTCGTATCCAGGAACTCGGCCTGGAGCGGGTAGACCTAGGTATCCGTCGGGCGGCGCGGCGTCCGACCGCGGTCAGCCGGGAAGTGTTGGCGCTCCTCCTGGAACAAGCACCGATCCGGCCGGGGGTTCTGCGCCGGGCGAGAAGACGGGTGCAGAATCGCCGACCGTAGAGACCGACGACGGGCGGGTTTTGCCGGGGGGATTGTTGGGATCGGGAGCAAGCGGACCTAAGGGGGCCGCAGGAGGAGACGCTACGGGAACTGGCTCGGCGGATGGTGGCGAAGGAAGTCTGCCAGGGGCCGAAGGCGCCGGAGGTGGTGCGAAAGGCGGGGCTGATGCAGGTGGCGGCACAATTCCGAGGGGGGAACGGCGCTGATCCGGCCCAAGGTGCGGATGGTGGTGGAGCTAGGGGCCATTGCCACGGCGGGTCAGGACAAGGGCTGGGAGGGTCAATTGGGCAGAGGAAATCGGCGGGCGGGCACGGCGATCGTCGGATCGCGCGCCTGTCGTCGTCCGATCAGTGCGCGGACGGGTACGAGAGCGGATGCCAAGATGGGGGGGCGGCCGCGTTGGCCGCAACTTCCCGACACTGGTTCACTTGAGAAGGAGGAGGCCGATCATGCGAGTCACAATGGGATCGATGCTGTTTGTGGGTTGCGCCGCGTTGGCGGTCCTGGCCTTGCGGCCGGATGTGCCGGGGGATGGGGGAAAGGTGGTAGCGCAAGCGCCCGGCGAAGGGGAGACGGGGGGCGGTTCAGCGAATATCGCAGCCTCTGGGGGGGCGAAGGGGCCGCTGTCGCCAGAGGCGGAGAATGACATCGCGCGGGGGAAGTTGAAGAAGAAGCTGAACGTGGGTTTGGCGGAAATTCCCCTCAAGGAGGCGTTAAGTTGGTTCGGAACTCAAACTGAAACGCAATTCCACCTAGACATGAAGGCGCTTACGGACGCCACAATAGCGGCCGACACTCCCGTGACGCTGGGTCTGAACGGAATCTCCGCGCAGATGGCGCTCGACCTAATTTTTGGATCGCTGGAGCTTGGCTACACGTTCCGCGAGGGGGTGATTATTGTCACCACGAAGGAGAAGCTGGACGAGCAATTGGAGACTCGGGTGTATACCGTGCCTGCGGACGCGGCGGATGAGATACGCGATGTGGTGACAGCGACGGTGCGGCCGGCGTCTTGGGATGAGAATGGGGGGCTTGGCTCGATTCTGCCATTTCGAGATTCGTTAGTAGTATCTCAGACGGCGGAGAGGCAAAGGGAGGTGGCCGAGCTGATCGAGGAGTTGAGCGGGATTGCCCAGCGGTCGCCGGCGAAGCAGGCTGCGAAGGAACAATATCCAGGCTACCCGTCGAGAGTCGGAGGACGTAGAGATACGTCAAGCGGCCTGGCGCGCGGCTGCGGTCAGCCGGGAAGTAGTGGCGCTCCTCCCGGAGTGAGCACAGGTCCGGCGGGGGCTTCCGCGCCGGGCGGGAAGACGGATGCAGGATCGCCGACCGTGGAGACAGAGGACGGGCGGGTTTTGCCCGCCGGATCGTCGGGACCGGGCGGGGCTGAGCCGGGGGATGGTCGAAATGGAGGGGGCGAAGGCACTGGCTCGCCGGATGGGGGCGGGCTAGGCGGTTCCGGGGGTGAAGGTTCCGGGGCCGGCGGATTGGGCGGAGGGAGCGGAGGCGAAGGTGGACTCGGCGGCGCGGGGGGCCCCGGAGGAGGCGGAGGCTCGCAACGCGGTGGCGGGAGACGGCGCTAAACCGGCCGCGAACATGAAATGAAGTCCTGAAACATTGGACAAATTGGGCGCGGCGATCGCTGGATCGTACGCGCCTTTTTTGCTGCGCGGAATTTTGAACAGGAGAGACGCAATTGGTAGGATGGAAGCCGCGGCAACGTAGGCCGCGAATATCGACCGTTCCGCGAACCAGAAGGAGGCCGACGATGAAAGTCACGATCCGAATGGCGGTGGCGATGACGTGCGCGATTCTGGCCTGGGGGGTGGTAGGGCGAGGAGTGGGACTGCCGACGGATTCTGCCGTCGCGGTGGGCGCCGAGGGAGCGAAGGAAGGGGCGCCAAAGGACCCGGCGCCGAAAGATGCTTCAAAACGCAAAGACGCAAATGCGGAAACTCGAAAGATTCTGGAGGAGATGACGGAGGTTGATTTCAAGGAAGTGCCGTTGGCAGAGGCGATGAATTATTTGAGCGATAAGCACAGGGTGAGCATTTATATAGACAGGAGATCCTTGACTGAACATGGCACGACCACCGATACGCCTGTCACTATTAACATGAAGGAGAAACCGCTGCGGCTGGCGCTGGAGTTGATGTTTAGGGAGCTGGGACTGGGTTATACGATCCGCGATGGGTTGATCGTCGTGGCGACAGAAAAAGATGCGCGGCCGCGCATGGAGACGAGGGTGTATCGCGTGCTAGAGGACGAAGCGAGCGAACTGGCAGGATTGATTACGGCGACGATCGATTTTCAGTCCTGGCGCGACGCCGGACCCTTTTCGGTGGCGCCAACGCCGGAATCACCAGGAGGGGGAGGGTTTGGAAGAGGGGGATTTGGAGGGGGGGCGTTTTCTGTGGCGGATTCGCCGGCGCCGCCGGTCGAGCTGGGGACGGTCCGCGTCTTCCGAGGCGCACTCGTGATTACCCAATTTCCCGAGGTCCATACAAAGATCGAGCGGTTGCTTGCGGATCTAAGGCCCATATTGGGGAATGAGGACCAAGCGCCGAGCCGCCGTCCGGTGAAGGATCGCCGAGATCCTTTCGGCGAATAGCCCCCCCGAGTGGCACAAATTTCATTTGACCGGCATCGTGGTTAGACTAGTTGTCTATCCCGGCCGCCGTGCCTGCGCCTGACCCGCGGTGCGCGCTGGGAGGCCCCCGTGGGAGCGTGTGCTCCGTGGGAGCGTGTGCTCCGTGGGAGCGTGTGCTCCGTGGGAGCGATTGCTCCGTGGGAGGGGTCTGTGTCTCAATCTGGAACTTTCAGCCAAGGGTACGTCGATGAAGCTTGCTGTGATCGGTTGCTGCTG
>JALHPA010000593.1 GCA_022842745.1 Pirellulales bacterium | reverse complement strand
CGGCGCAATTCCGACGACGGAGGTCTCGTGCCCGAGAAGGCGATACATCCCGACCGCATGCGGATTGAAAGTCACGCGCAGGTTTACGTCGGTCGCCACTCGCTGCGACTCGCCGGTCAGCCCTTCGAGAAGTTGCCATCCGATCTGGGCAGGCGTGGCGGCATGGCGAACCTGAGGGGGGGCTTCTCCCGACTCGCGGCCGCGATTGGCCGCGTCGACAAGCTGGGCCAAGCGGCCATCCACCGAATCTCCATTCCGGACATCCAGGATATCCAAATGCACGCCGACCCTTCGGGCGGACTGCAAATCCGTTTCGAGCCGCTGAGAATCGGAATTATCGAGCGGAGCGATTCCGTCCGTCAACAATACGAGCCGGGCAGACAGGGGGGAATGGCCGCCACGGCCTGACTCTACTTTGGGGGGGGCGGATTCGTCCGCCGACTTCGGACTGGCCGGGTCGGCGCTTGGTCCGGCAACTTGAATTCCGGCGATTTGAATTCCGGTGGACAGGAGATCCACCACCTTCGACGCCCCTTGCGGGACGCGCGACTGGAGCCGTTGCAAAGCGGTTCGCAATTCAGTCGGGCTGGCCCGTTCGACGACCGTTTCGATCTGCTCGCCCATCACCACCAGCGAAAAACGATCGCTCGGTCGGGCGCGGTGGGCCAGGAATTCCATTCCGCCGAGCGAATGCTGCCAGCGTCCTTCGAAACGCATGCTCGTCGAGCCGTCGAGCAAGAGCACGAGATGGGAAGGCGGCGATGCGCGGGGGACCGAACCGGCAAGGGCGGCAATTTGAAGCAAACTCAGGCCTGAATTTCCGCCGTTCCATGGGGAGGGTCCGGCGAAGGAACGCAGAGCCAACGCACGATCGGGCGCCGGGGCAAATTCGTAATCCATTGCCGAGAGAAACTCTTCCACTCGTAATTTATAGGGGGGTGGCAGCTTCCGTTCGGCGGTTGCCTGCCAGGTCAGGTCGAAGCTCGTGCGGTCCAAGGCCAAGGGGACGCTGCAAGTCGCCAGGGAGGGGTGCGCCGAGGGCGAAACGAAGGGATGCACTCCATGCCGCAATTGAAACGCCAAGTCGTATCCGCGCTCGCGGGGTGGGTTGACCCCCCTCCAAAGCGGTTCCGAGATACTTCGCAGAGGGGGCAGGTAGTCGCCCACTCCAGAGCCCAGCGGTTCCCCAATTGCAAGCTGCGCATCGGGGAAGCTCGAGGAGGGGCCACTAGCGGTTCGCGTTTCGGCGCCTCCTGGTCTTGCGACCCCTACGAGCCGCCCTGACGAACCGGCACTGTCAGCACGTGACTCGACTCCAGATCGGGAACCAGTCTGACCCTGAGAATCGTTGCCATTCGTACGATCCTGGTCGCGCAGGGCGGTTCCGCTGCGCGAAGCAAGCTTTTCAGAATCGCCTTGGGCCGCAACTGCGTTTGAATTCGAGAGTCGATCCGCCGGACCGAATTCGTCGGCGGAGGGATCCCTCGTTGGCCGGCGAACGCCATCGGCTCCCTGCTGGCTTGCTTGTTGCTCGTTCGATGGCGGGCGCGTCGAGTTTGAACCGCGGGGGCCGTTCTGATCTCGCTGTGTGATTTGGCGTTCGTTGGGCCGTTCGGCGCTCCACCAGAACCGTGCGGTGGCCGCCAAGTATCCAATTCCCACCGCCAGCAACAAAGACGCGGCCAGCGCCGGAGTGGAAAACCTCGGAGACCGCGGGCGGCGTCGGGTTCGATCAAATCGCGAACGGGGGGTCGGGGGCTCGGCAGGAATGGACTGCAACTGCTCAATCGCGCCGCCCGGAACGGGGACATGACGCAATTCATCGTCCAAGTCGGGGTCGCTCAAACGGCCGATCGCCAAACAGCGCTGCAGGCACCCCGCGGGCATGTCGACCGCGCAAAGCGCGTGGTCCAACTCGTCGTCGCTCAGCGTTATGATCGCTTGCAACTTGCGAGTCAGGTTGGCGGGAACGGCGACGTTCTTTAGTTCGTCGTCGATCCACGAATCGCCGGAAAAAGACGACACGGGAACCAGGGGGGAAGTGCGAGGATATACAGGAACCACTCAGGCGGGCGTGCCGTCCGGACCCAGGAACTGGCCCGGAATTTGCGCGTCAACATTTCCCTTCGTTAACGGTCAAACTTGCCAAAAAACGGAACGACCGCGGATATGCTTGTACAGGCTGAGCTAGTTAGTTCAATTACAAGGGTTTCAGGCCGGCGCGACCGAGGAGCGTCTCGCGCAACCGGGTTCGCGCCCGACTTACTCGGGACAAAACCGTTCCGAGCGGAATTCCCAGCAGGTCTGCCGCTTCCTGATGGGTTAGTTCCGCCACGACCACCAACAGCAACGTCTCTTTCAGCTCGAGCGGCAATTTGCCCAGTGCATGCTGCATTTCATCGGAGTAATCGTTGGCCAGCGGATCGTCGGCCGCGACGCCGACGTCCAAGGGACTCTCGGCCGCGGCCACCGTCGGCAGCGTTCCCCGCCGCCAGTGATCGACAACCCGGCGTCTAAGGATCGACGCCAGCCAGGCCCTTTCCCCGCGTCCGGCCTCGAATAACTGGCGGCTTTTCCAGGCGGAGCGGAAGGCATCCTGAACCAAGTCCTCGGCTTCGTGCCGATCCCCCACCATGCGGTAGGCGATACGGTAAAGCGCCGGTCCGTGGTCGATCACCCAGCGTTGAAACTCAACCTGCGACAGCGCCAATTTTGCCGCTCCTGAAGCTGCAATGCCGCCTGCCATGGCCCGCTGGCGGTTGCAGCCCTTAGTACCTGTTTCGCCAACATCTGATTCGATTATTCCCCCGCCGGGGAGCAATTGCAATCTCCGGCCGAAAAATCCCCATTTCTTGGCGGGTGAGTGCAAGTCCTTGCAGTTGTTACACTTATGGGTGAACGGCTTGATCGAGCGCCGTAAGCGGCCGAAAACCGAGCCAGACTTCCGCGTGAGCTAGAGTTAAGGGCCATCGCGCGGCGCCCTGAACGACGCGGAAGGCTCCCCTTCGTGCGGGCTACCAAGACCGCTAGCCAAACCCACCGCCGGATTGAGTTTGCCAGGCATGTCGTCGCTTTACCATTCCGCAATGCACTGGTTCAACGGCCTGGATTCTCAGGAGTGGTTCTTGCTGCTCTGTGCCGCACTGATTGCGGGGTTCTTTTGCCTGCGCGGATTTGGATCGCGTTCCAGCTACTGATCACCCCGCTGGCGCATGACGGCTGGATGCCGGTCGAGAGGTCAAGGCATCAACGCTTTTGGCGG
>JALHPA010000592.1 GCA_022842745.1 Pirellulales bacterium | reverse complement strand
CGCAGACAACGAATCGGCCTCTCGCCCAGCAACCCGGTCTCTTCCAATCGCTTCGCGTCTCGCGCCTCCTGCTGGTGGCAACCGCCTGCGCGACCCTGCTATTGGCCGGCTGCCGAGGGTTCGGTCCCTCCAACGAGCGCATGTGGTCCTCGGACCAGACCCTGCTCTCGACCGCCGACTTCCAAGGGGATCGGGTCACGGTCCACAACATTCGCAATTGTGCATACACGACCGCCGACGACTACATCCTGCGCTATTACGACCAGACCTTCGACCTGCGTGAAATCCAGTCCGTCGATCTGATCGTCATTCCCTTCGCCGATATGCCCCAATTGGCCCACGTCATGCTGAGCTTCGGCTTCGAGGGGGACAAGTACGTCTGCATTTCGATCGAGATTCGCCGCGAGCGGGGGGAGACCTATTCCGTCTCCGGCGCATTGCTAAGCCAGTTTGAGCTCATGTACGTGGTGGGGGATGAGCGCGATCTGATCCAGCTCCGATCGATTTATCGGCTGGACGACGTTTACGTGTACCGCACGCGGGTCACTCCGGAACAGGCCCGAAAGATGTTCGTGGAAATGCTCCAGCGCGCCAACAAGCTCGCCGCGTCGCCGGAATACTACCACGTCATCACCAACAACTGCACCACCAACGTCGTCAATCACATCAACAAACTCTGGCCCAATCGAATCGCCTACAACTATCAGGTGCTGCTGCCGGGCTATTCGGACCTGCTGGCGTACAGCTTGGGCCTTATCGAGACGGAGGGGAGTTTTGCCGAAACACGCGCCGCCGCCCGGGTCAATAAGCGGGTTTACGAGCACCGCGACGAACCGGAATTCTCTCGCTTGATTCGCGAACGGTAATGGCCGATCGACCGGCCGTTTTCTGAGTCTGCGCGATCCGCCGCAGGCAATTGCACCGCAGTGGTATTCTCCGGCATAATGACCCGCGGTCGCGCCCTCTTCGGGCAGACACAAGAGTTCAACGCAACAGGACGGCCCCGGGCCGGAATTCAGATGGTCGTAACCACGGGAAACGACGTGTCGGGATACACCGTTCGCCAATATTTGGGCATCGTCCGGGGAATTGTCGTCCGTTCTCCCAATATCGCCCAGGGAATTCTCGGTGGGCTGAAACAAATCGTTGGCGGCAATATCGAGTCCTTCGCCCAGGTTTGCGAAGCGGCGCGGCACGAAGCCTTTGAACGCATGGTTCAACAGGCCGACTCCCTCGGGGCCGATGCCGTGGTCGGCATGCGTTACGACGCGACGGAATTCGGCAACGGCGCGACAGAAGTCCTGGCCTACGGCACGGCGGTCAAATTTGGCTAGCCCAGGACCGACGTTGGCCATCCGCCTAGGTCGCTTCCTTAACTACGATATCCAAGGCCATTGCGATGTTTTTTTGCTTCCCATCCGCCTGGTTCGGGTTCGCCGGCATCGTCATCGCCCAATTCCTGGGGGCGTCGGCCTTCGCGGCCAACGAAAAAGTCGAACGGCGTCTATACGTTGCGACACCCGGGGTGAGGGATCTGCTCGAATTCGGCGGCCACGGTCTCTTGGTGTTCGACATCGACGGCGAGCACAAATTCATCAAACGCATTCCCACCGGCGGGTTGGACGAAAGCGGCAAACCGCTGAACGTCAAGGGAATCTGCGCCAATGCCGCGACTGAGAGAATCTACATCAGCACCACGCGGCAGCTTCTCTGTCTGGACTTGCGGACTGAAAAACTGCTGTGGGAGCAAAGGTACGAGGGGGGCTGCGACCGCATGTCCCTCTCTCCGGATGGCAAGGTCCTGTACCTGCCGTCGCTGGAAGGCCCCCATTGGCACGCCATCGACGCAGCCAACGGTAAAATTCTCGCCACGCTCAAGCCCGACTCCGGCGCTCACAATACCGTCTTCGGCCGGGATGGCAAACGCGTCTATCTGGCGGGGCTGAGTTCGCCCCTCCTCTCCGTGGCCGATGCTCAATCCCATGAAGTGATAAGCACGGTCGGGCCCTTCGCCGCCAGCGTCCGCCCCTTCACCGTAAACGCAAGGCAAACACTCTGCTTCGTGAACATCAACGGCCTGTTGGGCTTCGAAATCGGCGATCTTACCACCGGCAAGAAGCTCCATCGCATCGAAGTCGCCGGATACAAGCCTGGCCCCGTCAAGCGTCACGGCTGCCCCAGCCACGGAATCGGCCTGTCGCCTGACGAGCGGGAAATCTGGGTCACCGACGCCACGAACCAGCGATTGCACCTCTTCGACGCCCAGACCATGCCCCCCAAACAGTTGGTAAGCATCGCCTTGCGCGACGAACCCGGCTGGGTGACATTTTCCATCGATGGTCAGTACGCGTACCCCTCCACGGGTGAAGTGATCGACGCCAAATCGCGCAAAATCGTAGCCCAACTGACCGACGAACTCGGCCGGCTCGTCCAGAGCGAAAAAATGCTGGAAATCGACTTCGTTGGCGACCGCCCGGTCCAAGCGGGCGATCAATTCGGCATTGGCCGCGCGGATCTGTCCGCCCCGCCGTCGGCAGCGAATCGCCCTTAAACGCTCAATCCTGCTGGCGCAATTGAGATCCTCTCATTTTTTGGCCGGCGCCCGATCCCCTTTCGTCTGGCCGGGCGCAGTCGCTTGCCCCGCCCCCCGCTTGGCCTCTGGCGCTGCCAGCCGAATCTCGTACCGCACTCCCCCGTCCTGAGCACTGCGCCCCGGGGGGGGCGGTCCCTCAAGCACTGCCAGATCCTCCGCGAGCGAATACTGAAACGGCTTGCCCGTCACGGGATCGTCAGGGATCGGTAGCGCCTGGACATCCGCCAGACGGGACGGCAGCTTTCCATGCTCTGCCGCATACGCCCGCAGCGCCGACAGACAGCGTAACAGGGCAATCTCGCGATCCAGTCGCACGATGGCGAACCGGGCCTGGGAGACGGCCGGGAGCAGCAGCGAAGCCAAGGGCACAATCTCCCGCGACCTTGCTTCAGTCTTCAAACGCTCGCCCGCTGCCGCGATGCCCCGTTCTGCCTCCGGGAATGGCACATGAAACCAGCGAAAGGCATCATCGCGGTACTGTTGATACGTCTCGGAAATATGTAACAGCGCTACCTGGCCCGGCGACATGGCCTCAATAGTGCCCTTGGGCCATCCATCCGCGATCAGATCGGACTTGATCTGTGCCATCCGGGCGGCAATGTATAGGGGCAGGGCTAGGCTTGTGCCGAGACGGGACTTCCAGTCCAACATCGCATTATCCTGCATGAGG
>JALHPA010000591.1 GCA_022842745.1 Pirellulales bacterium | reverse complement strand
AGTATTCAAGTCACAAGTGATTTCACGCCCTGGGAACTCTTCTACGCGCTGATGGGTTATGGACGTGACTTCTCAATCGTGCGAGGCCGCGCCGATATGTCCTGTCAGCAATGGCTGCTGGAAAGCGCGTCGTGGCGCCCGCTCTATCGCGGATCGCCGCTTGTGACCGTGCTCCATGGGGAACCCACGTTTCTCGGCGATCTAGGAATCGGCCCAAAGAGCGGTTTTGAAGGCCACTTCTGTCAATGGCTCTTCATTCTCAGCCTTTTCAACACCAAGCCGGAGAACGTCGTTATCTCCCTTCCGCCGGACGGCGCACCTTCATCCGCATTGGTGTTAGTTCATAGTGCCCAACGTTTGTGCAACGATGTCTCAGACCTGAGCTGGGCGCTACCGGTGTTTGCAAAATGGGGTGAACGCAGTTGGACCAATCGTTTTGGCGAGAAGTACGATCTCGATTCGCTCGCCGACGCCCATCTTCGCCACGAAAGTACTTCCACAGTGTGCTTCGGCACGCACTGGCGAATGTGCATCGCTCGTTGCATAGCCGACTCTGCCAATCGGTTCTCCGAGCAAACCCGGCGGCGTTTGAACGACTCTCTTGACCGGATAGTCCGCGAGGCCCAGACGCTGTGCAATCCGGACGGCCGCTTTCGCCTCGAACCGTCGCCGCCCGGTGGCGTGCCTCTGGAAGCGGCAGTCAGTTTCCAGGCTCACACCCTTGAGTGGCTGCTGGTCGCTCTCCCCGCCGATGCGATCCGATCAGAAGTCTGGATCAACCTGGCGGTTGCTCGGCTCTTGTCCGACTTGGAAAGTCCAAACGACTTCACCTTCGGCACCCGTTGCCACGCGGCGACCGCGCTCCGTTCATACCTCGCCAAAACCGACGGAAGCCGATAGCGCATTTCGCGTCCCAATTCAAGGAACGGCCCCAGCAAGCGCTCCAACGTGGCACAGGTCGCGAAGGCTTGCCAGTTGCGCCCGCGCCAACTCCCTGCCCAGCAACCGCAGGTCCCTTGCTCCTCTCTTCCGCCCGCGATAGGCTCGATCGACTCTTATCCATCCCCCCATCCCTGCCCCATGTCCATCGACGAAACCGTCAACCCCGACCCCACCTCCGTCGGCGCCATCAAAACGCTCGTCGGCGAATCTGTCGGTCCCGGTGTCCCCAAGCGCATCGGCAACTACGAAATCAAGCGCATCATCGGCTCGGGCGGCATGGGCGCTGTCTACCTCGCCGTGCAGGAACAGCCCCGCCGCACCGTCGCCCTCAAGGTCATGCGCTCCGGCCTCGCCAGCCGCGTCGCTCTCCGCCGCTTCGAGTACGAGTCGCAGCTCCTTGCCCGCCTCCAGCACCCCGGCATCGCCCAGATCTACGAAGCCGGCACGCACGATGACGGCACCGGCGCAGTCCCCTTCTTCGCGATGGAGTACATCTCCGGCGCACACTGGCTCCTCGAATACGCCGACACCAAAAAGCTCGACACCAAGGCCCGCCTCCAGCTCTTCCTCCGCGTCTGCGAGGCCCTCCGCCACGCCCACCAGAAGGGCATCATCCACCGCGACCTCAAGCCCGCCAACATCCTCGTCGACTCAACCGGCAACCCCAAGATCATCGACTTCGGCGTCGCCCGCGGCGCTGATGCCGACCTCGCGCAAGCAACTCTCCAGACCAACATCGGCCAGCTCATCGGCACCCTCCAGTACATGTCC
Organism: Pirellulales bacterium; assembly: GCA_022842745.1. GTDB lineage: Bacteria > Planctomycetota > Planctomycetia > Pirellulales > JALHPA01 > JALHPA01. The sequence continues at coordinate 1,553 of JALHPA010000591.1, read as the reverse complement.
CCCGAGCAGTGCCAGGGCGACCCGCACAACGTCGATGTCCGCTCCGATGTCTACACCCTCGGCGTCATCCTCTACGAACTCCTCGCCGGCAAGCCCCCCTACGAACTCGCGACCCTCCCCATCCCCGAAGCCACCCAGGTCGTCTGCTCCACCCCGCCCACACGCCTCTCTTCCACCAACACCCACCTCCGTGGCGACCTCGAAACCATCGTCCTCAAAACCCTCGACAAGGACCGCGACAAACGCTACCAGTCTGTCGCCGATCTCGCCGCGGACATCGAACGCTACATCCGCGGCGAACCCATCCTCGCCCGGCCCGTCGGCCCCATCGGCCGCCTCACCAAGTGGGTCAAACGCAACCGCGAAATCACCGTCGCCCTGACTCTCGCCGCCGTCCTGATCGTCGCAATCTCCGCCCTCTCCCTCTACCGCATCGTCGATGCCAAGCGCCAGGCCGAACTCAACCTCCGCGCCGCCAAGCAGAACTTCGAGCTCGTCCGCGAGATGCTCCTCTTCCGCAACACCGACGGCGACACGCTCATCGACAAGGGCGTCGTTAACCCCGACCAGCTCCTCGCCGAGGCCGACAAGAGCGTCACCAGCGCCCGCATCGACCTTCCCGCCACCGAGGCCGACTTCCGCGAAATCCTCGGCGTCGCCTACACCGCCCTGGGAAAGTTCGCCAAGGCCAAGGAAAACCTCGGCCGCACCCTCGACATCCGCACCAAGCTCGAGCCCGACCCCAGCCCCGGCATCGCCGACGCCCTCCACAACCTCGCCGCCGCCATGTACTTCAACGGTGAATACGAGCAGGCCATCAAGCACTACCGCCGCTCGTTCTCCATGCGGCAGAAGTTCCACAAGGGCGATCACAAAGACCTCGCGGCAAGCCTGACCCACATCGCCGCCTGCGACATGAAGTTCGGCGACCACATCGAAGCCGAGGACTACTACAAGCGGGCCCTCGCCATGCGCCGCCGCCTCCACCCAGGCGACCACGAAGATGTCGCCGCCAGCCTCAACAACCTCGCCAAGCTCTACATGGAACGCGAGGAGTTCACCCAGGCCGAACCCCTCTTCCGCCAGTCCCTCGAAATGGTCCGAGCTCTCGATATCCCGCCCCGCCGCAAGCAATCCCTCGTGTCAAACGCCTCCCACAACCTCGCCGCCTGCCTCTTCGAAATGAGCCGCTTCGATGCCTCCCGAGACACCTACCGCCAGGCCCTCGATATCCGGCGCGAACGCGACGGCGCAGATAACGTCCGCGTCGCCGCCTCCACCCTCGGCCTCGCCCGCGCCCTCCTCGCCCTCAAGGAACTCGACGAGGCCGATCTCCTCGCCCTCGACGCCCACCGCATCTACAAAGCAGAACTCCGCGAAAACCACCCCGACACCGCCGACGCACTCCAGGTCCTCGGCCAGATCTCCCTCGCCCGCGGCAAGCCCGAGGAAGCCGAACCCCGCCTCAAGGAAGCCGAGCAGATTGTCACCTCCGCCCGTGCCCCCGTCCCCCTCGACGTCGCCGACAAACAAGGCGCCCTCGGAGAATGCCT
>JALHPA010000590.1 GCA_022842745.1 Pirellulales bacterium | reverse complement strand
TCAGCTCCACCCCCTCCGGCGGCCTCAGGTCCACCCGTTTCCGCCAGCCGCCGATTTCCGCCTTCCAAGCCTCTAGCCCCACCACCGACAACTCGCCCGTAGCTCCCGCCTCGATCCCTTCCGCCCCCAACAACACCCCCTGCGAATCCCTTACCCATAGTTTCTCAATCCTCGCCCCCAACCGATTCGTGACCTTCCGCTCCCCATCCGAAAACACCAATTTCGCCTCCGACTTCCCCGCCCGCATCGTCACCAACTGCGTCTGTGTGCGGGCATCTAACCACCCCGACTGCAAATGCTGGCTCCCCACCTCGCTCCCCGACGGCGCGGGGTCCCAAGCCACCGTCAGCGATCTGCCCGCAGGCTCATACGGGCCGGGAGGCGCTTCCTCAAGCGGATACACCGCCGTATTCCCGCTAAATCGCAGTCCCTCCTTGGGGGCCAGCCCGGCGTAATAGGCGATCCGCCCCAGCGTCGCCGCTTCGCCGCTCCGCGCATCCAAATACGTGACGCTCCGCGACCGAACCCGTACCCCCAATCCGTCGCTCGCGATCGCGTACGCCAATAACGCCCCCGTCACCAACAGCGCGCTCGCCGGAACGGTAATCAACAGCAAATTCAGCTTGTGCCACCGCTTCAACAACAGGTAGTTCACCGGCCCGATAAAAATCACAAACACCGTAATCAGCAGTTGGAACGCCGTCACCGGCGCACTCCCCACCCCCGGCACCAAGAAATTCCAGTAGTTTCCATTGGCCTGCCCAAATGAGACCCCGTGCCGCAGGTTCCAATGCCACCGTTCGGCCCCCGCCGTATTCCACAGCCAGGTCCAATACTGCTGCTTATCACCCGTCACCCACGGACTGAAGGGTCCCGTCCAGCCGATCAGCGCCACCATCCCGTGCCCCAACCGCCGTGTGACAAACGGCGAACGACCAAGATTAGGCTCGTCCATTGGAGTAGGAACGCGCGGTTGATTTCCCTGCACTTCCACCGCTGGCTCCATTGGGATAGACGACCCCATGGCAGGATCGTTTGAACCCACGACAGCATTCCCAAACAGGTCCGCGTTCGGTTCATCCCACCCCGGAAAGACCGAAGTCCGGCTCGCCGGCCCCGCCGGCAGCCCCAGCATCGTCTGGATCTCCGGCAAGTGCTTCCACGGACTGGGATTCGGCGGCAAGGGACCGTTCGGATTCGCCGCCTGCGGTTCCCCCAAGCTATGGATCCACAAGTTTCCCCCCGCCCGCACCCACCGCACTAGCGCCTGCCATTGCGCCGGATGCCCCTTCTCCAGCGCCGTAAGTTCCTCATACGACGTTATCACCACGTCATACTGGCTGTACCCCAGCCAGTGGTCAGGCAAATCCCCCAGCGATGAATACGAACCCGTCTGCTGAGCGGTTACCTGCCGGTGCGGACGTCCCCCCAGTAACGTGCTCGAGCTCGAACCCGCCATCACGTTCGGACCCACCCGTATTTCCGTGCGGCTGTTTGAGCTCTGCCCAGTCCACAGCGGACTTGTATTGGCCGGACTCCCCAAAAAAAGCACCGACGGTGTCGATTCGTTCCCCTGACCGAGTCCCCGAGCGAGCCCAAAAAAGTTGTTTGACGGCAGCGACAGCTCGCTCAAATACCTCCCATCCTCCCACACATCCAACCCAATGGCGTGAAAGGCTTCGTACTGCGGCACGAAGAAAGTCACCGTCTGACTCGCCGCCCCCGCCGGAACCTCCACATCCCGCGTCACCGTCATCGACGCCTGCCCTCGACGATAGATGCTCCGCGGCTGTACCTGCACCCGAAACACCCGATCGGCCGTCGAAACCGCCGTCGGAATAAACGTCAATTTGATCGGCCGATAGCCATACGAGTCACTCCCCGTCGTATCCACCGTCAACGTCATTCCCGACGCATTCGCCGCCGCGATCTCCGCCGCGCTCGCAGGCACCACCGCCCCCGTTTTGTCGAGCGTCACCACTTGCCCCGGCAGCGTGATGATCGTGCCTCCCTCGGCGGAACCAGCCATCGCCGTCAATGCCGCGACCGCCAGCGTCAATGCCGCGACCTCCCCCGCGCGCTTCCGCCCCACCCGCTCCCAGATCCTCGATACCGACCAGATCAGCCAGAACAACCCCGCGTGGACCAGCAAAATGACCACCAGCGCGATTAACGCCAGCGAAATCCCAATCGCCCACCCATGCCCCTGCAAGGCCCAATACCCAATCGAAAAACACCCAGCGGCCAAGGCCGTCCAGGCCAGAATCTGACGCAGAGAATATTGCGGGAGCACCATAGCCCTCGATTCTCGCATCTGCATTTCGGATTGCAAGCGAACCATCGTCCGCCCCGCTTATTTGCTCCGCTCCCCTGCGCTCGCCTTGCGTCCCGACGGCCCCCCGATCAATCGGCGTTCGCCTTCTCCAACAGCCGTTGCCAATATGCTTCCCCCTTGGCCAGATATTCGCCGCTCCGCCCGCCATCTTGAGCCAGGCTTTGCTCCGCTTCCTTCCGTTGTTCCCGCACCCAGTCCAGAAAAAACTGGACCGCCCTCCGGCTGATCCTTGGCTGATAGCTGAATTCCACGTAGTACGGCCCCGTGCAAGCAAACCGATACGTCTTCTGCTCGTCCGTTACCGCCCGCACCAGAAACCACCCGCTCTCCGTAAACTTCACCGGCGGCAGCCGTCCCCCATCCTGCTGAAACTTATCCAGCCGCACCTCGTGCTCCACCCGCCCGTTCTTGATGATCTCCAGGTACGCGATTCTCTCCCGCGTCGACAGCGTCAGCCCGATCTCCAGCTCCAGCGTCTTCCCCGGATCCCCGTGGAACACATACCCCGGCGCCTGACCTTCCACCTGCGGCCGCATCAGCGGGCCATTCCCCACCACCACCCGCCCCCCCTTCAATCCCTCCCACCACTTGTCCCAAGTAAACTCCCCGTCCACCTGCACGTACATCCGGTTGTAACCCACTGGATTCACGTTCGCCGCCGTCCCCTCCCGCCCTCCCTTCACTGCCCCGCCGCCACCGGTCCCGCCGCCTCCCGTACCAGCCCCGCCACCCCGAGCGACGGCTCCCGACCCGCTCCCCGCCGTCGGCGGCAGCCGCAATCCGCACTCCAGCAACTGGTAGTAAATATGCGTCGACCAGCGTCCATTTCCCGTCACGTTCGGAAACAGCGCCAAATCCCGCCGTTTCCCGCCCGCTTCGTGATCCACCACTCCCTCCCGCAACAGATGCCGATTCGCGATCTGCACGCTGTCC
>JALHPA010000589.1 GCA_022842745.1 Pirellulales bacterium | reverse complement strand
TACCGAATCTGGGCGAAAATATCGAATCTGGGGACATCGTCAACGTCCTGGTCAAGGAAGGGGACGAACTGAAGGCCAATCAGGGGGTGGTGGAGATCGAAACGGACAAGGCGGTCATCGAAGTCCCGACTTCGACGGCCGGGCGGGTCGCGAAGGTCCACGTTCGACAAGGGCAGACGGTCAAGATTGGCGAATCGTTGCTGACGCTTGAGCCGGTCGGGGCCGAAGGGGGGCGCTCCGCTCAACCGGCGAAGACTTCGGCAGCCGCGGCAGCCCAACCCGCCAAGTCGGCGACCGCGGCCAAGCCGGTTGCCCCGGCTGGCGGGGTTGCCGCCAAGGGAGCAGCCGCAGCGAAAGGAGCGGAGCCGAGAGGAGTGGAGCCGAGAGGAGTCGAACCGGGTAAGCCCGCGCAGGCCCCAGCGAGCGTGAGCGCAAAAGCGGGGGGCAGCAAGGCCACTGGCAGCAAGGCGGGGGGGAATGGTCAATCCGTTTCACGCGAGACTCCGGCTGGAGCGGACGTTGCCGAGGATGAGGGGGTGGGATCGCAGTCGTCGCTTCCGGACCCGGCAGGACCGGCGGTGCGGCGGTTGGCGCGCGAGTTGGGGGTGGAACTGTCTCTGATCAAGGGATCCGGTCCCGACGGCCGGATCGTGCGGGAGGACGTGATTGCCGCGGTTCGCCAGGCGAATGCCTCGGGGGTGGCGTTGGGCCATCCCGATGCCGCCGCCGAGCACGACAGTTTTGGTCCGATATCGCGGGAGGGAATGTCGCGGATTCGAAAAACGATTGCGGCCAACATGGTCCATTCGGCGACGACGATTCCACAGTTGACCAACTTCGATGACGCCGACATTACCGAATTGGAACAGTGGCGGAAGGACACGTTGGCCGACTACGAGACGGAAAAGGTCAAGCTAACGAGCACGGCGTTTGTCCTGCGGGCCGTGGCCCTATCGCTGCGGCGGCACCGGGCGATCAACGCCTCGCTGGACATGGAGTCGGGGCAAATCATCTACAAGCAGTACGTGAACATTGGCGTGGCGGTCGATACCGACCGGGGACTGGTCGTCCCGGTGCTGCGCGACGTCGACCGGATGACGATCAAGGAAATTGCCCGCTCGCTGTCGATGCTGGCCGAGAAGGCCCGCAACAGCCAGACGGCGCTTGAGGAGATGCGGGGGGGGACGTTCACGATCAGCAACCTGGGGTCGATTGGCGGGGTTTACAGCACGCCGATCGTGAATCCGCCGGAGGTTGCGATTCTGCTGATTGGCCGGGCGCGGAAGCTGCCGGTGGTGACCGAGGAGGACCGGATCGAGCCGCGGCTGATGATGCCGTTGAGCTTGTCCTACGACCACCGGCTGGTGGATGGGGCCGCCGCGGCCCGCTTCTTGAACGAGGTGATCGACTATCTGGAGTCTCCCCGCCGGTTGCTGCTGGCGTAAATTGACTCCGATCGGGCCGTAGAGCCTCCTGATTTTTGAAATTTCATCGATTCGCCGCCATGACCCACGCCGCTGTTTCCCCCCGCCTGCTGACGACGCTGCTGATGCTGGGGCTACTGGGGTGGGGCATTGTGCATGCGGTTGGCGCGTTTCGATTCAATCACGATTTGCGTCGGGGGCTGGTGGTTTTGGGCTGCATGGCGGCGTTTTTGGGGTTCTGGCTGTGGATGCTCCGTCAGCGCAGCCGGCGGCTAGCCCGGTTGCGAGCACCGGCAACAACCGCCTTAACGACGCAATGGCTGCGGGAGGGCAGCTTGGACACGATTCCCCAAGGCCCACCGTCCAAGGACGATCGATGAGCGAGCCGGTCACGTTGCCGCTTTCCCGCCGCACCGCGCGCGCCGTTCCGGACGCCAGATCGGTGAGCGGTCTGTCGATTGGCGAGTATTTGATCCGGCGGCTGCAGGACTATGGCATCCGGGACGTGTTTGGCATTCCGGGCGACTATATTCTGACGTTCTACAATCTGCTGGACCGCAGCCCGATCAACGTGGTGGGCTGCACGCGGGAGGACAACGCGGGTTTCGCGGCGGACGCCTACGCACGGGTCAACGGGATGGGGGCGGTGTGCGTTACGTATTGCGTGGGGGGCTTGAGCCTGTGCAACAGCATTGCCGGGGCGTACGCGGAAAAATCTCCGGTGGTGGTGATCAGCGGATCGCCGGGGTTGCGGGAGCGGGTCAATAATCCGCTGTTGCATCATCGGGTGCGGGATTTTCGGACGCAGTTGGAGGTGTTTGAGAAGATTTGCGTGGCGGGGGCGGAACTGGGCGATCCGCTGACCGCGTTTCACGAGATCGACCGCGTGCTCGACGCGGCCGAGCGGTTCAAGCGGCCGGTGTATTTGGAGCTGCCGCGGGACATGGTGGGCGTGGTTCCGGAGCTGCCGTATCAGTTCAAACTGGTCGAGCCGCGCAGCGACCGGGATGCTTTGGCGGAGGCGGTGGCCGAAGCCCGGCAGTGGATTTCCTCGGCGCAGCGGCCGTGCATGATCGCTGGGGTGGAGATCCACCGGTTCGGCCTGCAGGACGACTTACTGGCATTGGCGGAAGGATCGCAGATCGCGGTTGCCGCTACGATGCTGGGGAAAAGCGTGGTGAGCGAGGTCCACCCGCTGTACGTGGGCCTGTATGAAGGGGCGTTGGGCCGGGACGACGTCACGCGGTTCGTCGAGGAGAGCGACTGCGTGATCCTGTTGGGCACGTTCATGACCGACATTAATCTGGGGATTTACACCGCGCATCTGGACCCGGGGAATTGCATTTACGCGACGAGCGAACAACTTCGGATAAGGCACCATCATTTTCACAATGTGCTTCTGGAGGACTTTATCCGCGAACTGGCCCGGTCCCGCCCCAAGGCCGCGCCGCGGGTTCGGCCGACGCCGCCGGCGGACGCTTGCCAGCCGTTCGTTCTGCGAGCAAGCGAGCCGATCACGATTACACGCTTGATGAGCCGGCTGAACGAGTATCTGGATGATGAGACGGTCGTGATTGCCGACGTAGGGGACGCGCTATTCGCCGCCACCGAGTTGGTGGTGCGGGAAAGGACGGAGTTTATCGCGCCGGCCTATTACACGTCGATGGGATTCGCGGTCCCGGCGGCGCTAGGCGCGTCGGTCGCCCGGCCGGAACTGAGAGTGGTGGCGGTGGTGGGGGATGGCGCGTTTCAAATGACTGGGATGGAGCTGTCGACGATCGTGCGGCACGGTTTTGCTCCGATCGTGATCGTGCTCGACAACAAGGGCTACGGCACGGAGCGATT
>JALHPA010000588.1 GCA_022842745.1 Pirellulales bacterium | reverse complement strand
TGGTTCCTGAATGCCTTCTCCTGTTCGGCACTGGCGCCGCTCTAGACGGTCGCCAATTCCGGCAAAGGCGTCGGTTTGCGGTCGAATGCGTGCCGTTCCACCACATCGGATAACGCCCCAAACCTGAATTGGGTCAATAGTCGCTCCAGCTTGGCGTGCGTGCGGCCGAGATTCACATAATGCCGAAACCGCCCGTGGTGGGAGCCGGCCCGCAATCGGGGCTGCGACGGGTCCACCTCCCACGGATGCACGTAAAAGACAAACGGGCGGCGCCGATTGGTGCGATCGAGCAGCCCCGCGGTGAATCGGTACGGATAAAGCCGGAAATACCCCCCCCCGGACACTGGAACGTTCAGCTTACCAAGCCGATACACCGCGGGCGGAAACTCGCAGATCGGCCCCGACCGGGTCTGGATTTCGTGAATATCGCGGGGAGCGTCCGGCACTCCATAACGATGATGGAAGATCGGATAAATGCTCGAGTCGTAGCGAAAGCCTTCTTCGACCAACACCTCAAGCGCCCACCAGGAGCGCCGGGTAATCGAAAAACTCGGAGCGCGGTAAGCGACCACCGGAAGGCCCGTCTGATCCTGTAACACATCGCGCGAGGCGACCACGTCGGCCCGAAACTCCTCGGGAGTAAGGTGGTACACCAACCGGTGCCAGTACCCGTGCGATCCGATCTCGTGCCCCGCACGAACGATCCGCGGGGCCAAATCCGGACACTTCCGGGCTACCCAACCCAAGACAAAGAACGTTGCCCGCACGCCCAGCGTATCCAACAGGCCCAACAGCCGGTTCGTATTCTCGGCGACCCGACTGGGATAAATGTCCCATTGCTGTCGGTTGACGCACGATTCGAACGCAGAAACCTGATAGTAGTCCTCGACGTCAACGGTGAAGGCGTTCAACATGGTGTCAAATCACGCGGAGTATGCCTGCCAACCAACTTAAAATCTGACCTGCACAGGACCGTTCGGCCAACGAACATTGCTGCTTTTCAGACGGCCAAGCCGCGGGTAACACGGTAGTGCGAAGGTTTTTGCCGTCAGCCGCCACGGTTAGCGGGGCGCCATCCGCGGGGGCATAGCGTGGATGGGGTTCCCAGCGCTATTGGACGGGGGATTGTGCAAGCTCGAGACTACCGATTCGCACAGGGGGGAGACGCTGGGATCACGCTGCAATCCCAACAGGTGGCAAGGCACAATACCCTTAATGCCTACCATCCGAATCGCGGTTGCCAGTCCGATCCGGAAGTCCAACCACAAATTGGCTTGCTGAATATACTGTAGGTCGACATTCAGCTTGCGGCGCACGCTATCGAGGTCCGTATCCGGCGGCAAGTTGATTTGGGCAAGCCCGGTAATGCCCGGGCGAACGACCAGACGGTTCAAATAGCCTGGGACTTCCCGCCCCAGGGATTGGGTGAATTCCGGGCGCTCCGGTCGCGGGCCAATAAGCACCATGTCGCCACGGACGACGTTGATGAGCTGCGGCAGCTCATCCAGGTGCAACGCTCGCAAGATCCGCCCCAAGCGAGTGATCCGTGCGTCTCCCACGGTGGCCCAAACCGGTCCTGTCTTCGCCTCCGCGTCGCATCGCATGGTGCGGAGCTTCAGCACGGTAAACAGCCGTCCGTTCAGGCCCACCCGTTGCTGCCGGTAAATCGCCGGGCCGCGCGAACTGAGCCGCACGACGCCCATTAGTATCAACAGCAGCGGTGAGAAAACGAGCAACAGAATTGCCCCGGCCAGTTGGTTAAACGGCGCGCACCGTTCAAAATACGCTCGCGGGACGATCTTGGCCGCCGCAACGTGCGCCCCGGATTCGGCGCGTCGGCCCTTCGTTTTGGTCATCTCGGCAGTTAACGTCATGATGCAAATTTCCTCGGGGTGAGCTTTCTCAAACAGCTCGCGTGCGTGTCCTACATTTCCTGATTTGCGTCGAAAACTATTGCCGCAATTCGGCTCGGCGGCGGTAGATCAACTTTGGAACTCCAGCGAACGCGCCAGCACAGGGATGAAGTCTTGTAAAAACAGTGTTACTGGCTTGTCGTCCGACTTGTCGCCCCCGGCGGCCGCTCCCGTTCGATTGGCGGCGACTTGAATTTTGTAAACGAACGGAGCGCCCCCAAAGTGCCACCGCGGATCGTCCGGCGCTTCCCAACCGGCCCCTTGGTTCCATGCATAGCAAACGATCTGCGAGTCGGCGGGATTGGAGCGGGAGTTCATCTTCACGCGGCGAAATTGCGCTATCCCCTGATTGGCTGTCCCCTGGGCCACAGACACGTCGAATCGCTTTGTCTCGCCGACCAACTCATAATTACGGGACGAATAGCAAATCTCCGGAGTATGCACAGACGCTGGACCGGGCGGTCCAATCAACAAGCTGACCTGCATCTGCTCGCCCGTGACCTGGTTCACGTACACGCGATCGACGCTGCCGGCGCACCGCAAGATTCGGGCCGTATCTTCCGGGAAAGGGGTGGACTTCGCGGCCTTCCAAGGCCCGAATTCCATCGGGATTCGATCCACCGACTTGCCGAGGGTTTGCAGGTCGGCGCGCTGCCCCCAGCGGTTGGTCAGGTAGCCGTGCGCTACCCCCACCGCGACGGTCGCCCCCACCGCCACAATCGCTGCTAGCATACCGATCTTACCTGTCATACTATGCCTCTCTTCGGTTCCCATTAGTTCACCGCCAGATTTCGATTAAGCTGATCCAATTGCTGCTTTTCGGCGGGCGTCAGCGGCAGACGATCCAGGCTCATCGATCGCGCACGCTCTAGCGCCGCCTTGGCTTTGTCCATCGCCCCCGCTTCCATGTGGGCACAAGCCAAGTGAAAGTAGTACCGCGGATCCACGGACGGAAAATTCACGGTCTCCTCGAGCGCCTGAACGGCCAGCCGAGCATCCCCCTTCCGCAAGAGAATTAGACCCTTTGTATCGAGCAGCGATGCATCTGGGCCCCGAATCGCCAACGCCCGATCAATGGCGGAGAGTGCTTCCGCGTGGCGCCCTTCGTCCGACAGCACGTTCGCAAGGTTGTTGAGCACCAGCACCGATTTCGGTTCAATCCGCAACGCATGCTCAAAGAGCTTGATCGCTTCGGCGTTACGATGCTGGAAGTACCGCAGCGTTCCCACGGTAAATAACAGCCCGGCGTTTTCCGCATGCTTGGCCAATGCCTCCGCGATCAAAGGATCGGCCAATTCGAGGTCTTTCGCCACCGGCTGACCGCGGGTCATCAATGAGCACAGAAAGACCACGTGG
>JALHPA010000587.1 GCA_022842745.1 Pirellulales bacterium | reverse complement strand
CCGGCGGACGCCAAGATTTTTGTGAACGGCAATCCGACGACCAGCAAGGGCGCCGAGCGACAGTATATCTCTCGCGGCCTGGCGAGCGGGCGGACTTACACGTATGAGTTCCGCGCGGAGATGACCGTTGACGGGAAGCCGGTGACGGAGACGAAGATCGTGCAAGTGACAGGAGGCGAAGCGGCCCACCTGGACTTCTTCGCGGCGCCTCGCGAGCAGAACGCGAACAAGGAAACGAAGACGAAGCTGACGCTGAATGTTCCGGCCGACGCCAAGGTGTTTTTGGCTGGCCAGGAGACTCGTTCTTTGGGCGCTCGGCGGGAGTTCGTCTCGGACAACGTCAGCGGCAGCGAGTGGAAGAACTACACGGTGCGGGTGGTAGCGACCATCGGCGGCCGGGAAGTGGAGAAAGAAGAGACGATCACGTTGAACTCCGGCGACGAGCGGGAGTTGACGTTTGATTTCTCGAATGCGGAGATTGCCCGCACGGCCGCGAAGTAGTTCGCGAACCGAGCGCAGTTGGATAATCAATCAGACCCCACGCGAGGCGACTCGGGCGGGGTCTGATTGTTTTTACGCGGTGGGCAACAAGGCGGTCAGGCGGTGACCTGTTCCGCGAGGCCGAGTTCCTCGCGCATGGCTTCGCGGATTTTGAACTTCTGGATTTTGCCGGTGACGGTTTGGGGGAAGGCGTCGACGAAGCGGATGTAGCGCGGCACCTTGAAATGGGCCAGCCGCTCTTTGCAGAAGTCGCGAATGGCGCGGGCGGTAACCAGGGAAGGCTCGTCGTTTTGGGACGCGGAGCAGTGGTGGTCGTGGTCATCTTGCGGGCCTCTGCCGACCAGGCCGCGGTAGCCCTGCTTAAGTTTGATCCAAGCGCAGAGCTCTTCGCCGAATTTTGGGTCGGGCAGGCCGACGACGCTGGCCTGTTCGATGGCTGGGTGGGTGAAGAGGAACTCTTCAATCTCGCGGGGATAGATGTTTTCGCCGCCGCGAATCACCATGTCCTTGAGGCGGCCGGTGATTTTGTAGTAGCCGTTGGGAAGGCGGACGGCGAGATCGCCAGTGTGGAGCCAGCCGTCGGCATCGATCGCTTCGGCGGTGGCTTGGGGATTTTTATAGTAGCCAAGCATGACGACGTGCCCGCGAGCGCATAGCTCGCCGGGGGTGGAATCGCCGAGTTCAGCGCCGGACAGGGGATCGATCACTTTGACTTCGACGCCGGGGATGGGGCGGCCGACGGTTTCCACCCGGAGCTCGATCGGGTCGTCGAAGCGGGTCTGGGTGATGATGGGAGAGGCTTCGGTTTGGCCGTAGCCGATGGTGATTTCGCGGCAGCCCATACGGTCGACGACGGCGCGCATGGTCTCAATGGGGCAGGGGCTGCCTGCCATGATTCCGGTGCGGAGGGAGCGGAGATCTCGGGAGGGGAGGGTCGGGTCGTGAAGCTGGGCGATGAACATGGTGGGGACGCCATAGAGGGAAGTGGCGCGTTCCCGTTCGATCGCGGCGAGGGTGGCGGCAGGGTCAAACGATTCGGCGGGGACGATCATGGCGGCGCCGTAGACGGCGGCGCAGAGTGTCCCAAGGACACAGCCGAAGCAGTGGTAGAAGGGGACGGGAATGCAGATGCGGTCGGCGGCGGTGTATCCCTGGCAAGCGCCGGCGTAGAAGACGTTTTGCAGGAGGTTGGCGTGGCTGAGGGTGGCGGCCTTGGGGAAGCCGGTGGTGCCGGAGGTGTATTGGATGTTGATGGGATCGGCGGGGGAGAGGCGGTCGGCGATCGCCTGGACGGTATCGGGCGAAATTTCGCGGCCGCGGTCGAGGAAGTCTTCCCAGCCGATGATTCCCGGCGAGGGCGGCCCTTTCAGTCCGACGACCGAGCGGAGGCGGGGAAAATCGGCGGATTGCAATTCGCCTTTGGCGCACGAGAGCACTTCGGGGCAGGCTTCGGCCAGCATGCCGACGTAGTCGGACGATTTGAAGCGGTCGGTGAGGAAGAGCGCGCAAGCATCGCTTTGCTGTAGCACGTAGCGCAGCTCGAAGGGGCGGTAGGCGGGATTGATGGTGACCAGGACCGCGCCGATGCGGGCGGTGGCGAACTGCAGGATCACCCATTGCGGAAGGTTGGTCGACCAAACGGCGACGTGGTCGCCGGTGGTGATATCTAGGGCGAGAAGGGCGCGCGCGGCGCGGTCGACCTCCGCGTAGAACTGGCGGTAGTTGTACCGAATTCCCAGGTGCGGAAAGACGAGCGCGTCGTGATGGGGGACGCGCTGCGTCGTGCGGGCGAGCGCTTGGTCGATGGTCAGGTCGCACACCCAGGGGCGAGCCGCTGCGGACATCCGATCGATCCTCCGGGAAGTCATTATGCGGGGGTCGCGGAGGGTGGGCAACTTTGCACCTAAGGGATTTGAGGCAAGGGAGGGACTCGCCGATTCTCCGCGAGGGACCTAACGGCCCTGGCATCGTTCAGCGGAGTTTAGCGGGTTTTGTTTCCACGAGGGGCTTGGGCGGCGCGGGCTTCGGGAGACTGGGGATTTGGACCGCGGGCATCGGGGCCTGACATAAGTTCTCTCTTGTAGCCAAAGGGGAGTTCAGGCTTGATGAAGGCGCCGAAGAAATTGTCGAACTTGCCGTTGGCGGCGATGTCGCGGAACTGGTAGACGAAGCGGATGGGGTCAGAAGGCTTGCCATCGTTATCAAGCTTAATGGGCTCGGTCTGCTGGATGGCCAGGGGCATGAGATCCTTGCTGTTGAGGATGATCTCGACCTTACTATAGTTGGCGGCGTCCGCCTGGTAGCGGGGGCGAGCTTCGAGCCAGATTTCATCCTTGGCGCCGGGGGGGGTGATTTGGCGGAGCCAGTAGCGCTGTTTGATTTTTTCGGCTTTAGCGCCGAAGACGAAAGGGAGCGGGCCGTCGGCGATGGCGTTGCCGCGCAGTTCCTGAGGGAGCGGAATTTCCTTAAGAATCCTCTCGGCATGGTTGAGCGTAAATACCGCCTGGCCGTCGCAGACCCAGTGCTCGTAGTCCGCGGCGACTCCCTTTTTCCATTCCGCGCCTTTCTGGCCGGGTACAAGCACTCGCACGTCGGTGACTTTGAACAGGCCTTTGTCGGGGGCCGCGAATCGGATTTCGCCGGTGCTTTCGGTGCGAGGCTGGTTTTTGGGCAATTTGAGCAGGGTGCTGGGATTGTATTCCCAGCGGGTGAATTCGCACTTGAAGGTCTTAATGGCGCTGCTGGATCGCTCCCAAGCGATAAGAATTTGA
>JALHPA010000586.1 GCA_022842745.1 Pirellulales bacterium | reverse complement strand
CGAGCGGCGGCAGCGGCGGCTCGCGAAAAAAAGACCTGTGCCTGACCAGTGTGGGCCGTGTACCGCGAACCGGGGCCAAGTCGTCGGAGTCCCGACTGTTGGTACTACCCCTGGCCGCATTGATTGCGCTGGGCGGGCTGGCGGTCGGAATTGGCGGCTTGTTGGGCCGTCCGTTCATTTACCGAGCAGGGTGGTAAGAACCTCGGCGATCCGCTCGGACGCTTTTCCGTCCCATTTTTCGGGAATTTTCCACGACTTCTCTCCAGCGGATAGCGCCTCCGTCGCGGCAGCCAGAATCGCCTTCGTGCGATGCGAAACGAGGCGATTGCTTCCCACCTCGATTGTAATCGGTCGCTCCGTATTGTCGCGAATCGTCAGGCACGGCACTCCCAAAACCGTAGTTTCTTCTTGAATCCCGCCGGAGTCGGTGACGACCAACCGGGCCGATTCGTTCAGGCTGAGCATGGACCGGTAGCCGAGGGGTTCGATAGCCCGGAAGCCGTTCAACTCCGGATCGCGGTCGAATCCGAACTGCATGATCCTGCCGCGCGTCCGTGGATGGGCCACAAACAACACCGGTGACGCACGGTTTAGTTCCGTCACCGCCCGCAGAATCTCCCGCAATCGTGCCGGGTCGTCGACATTCGATGGACGATGCATCGTCAAGACAATGTACGACTTGGGAGAGCAGCCGAATCGCTCAAACGCGCGTTCTAAACGTGCTTTCGGAAGCTGCGCCAGCAGCGTGTCGATCATCACATTGCCCACAAAAAAAATCCGCTCAGGCGGAATTCCCTCCCGACGAAGATTGGCTTCTCCGGACGGCTCGGATGTGAACAGCCAATCTGCAACGGCGTCGGTCAGAATCCGATTCGTTTCTTCGGGCATCGAGCGGTCAAAACTTCTCAACCCCGCTTCGACGTGAGCCACCGGAAGGCCCAATTTCACGGCCGTAATGGTCGCCGCCACCGTGGAATTGACGTCCCCCACGACCAGCACCGCCTGCGGTCGGCGCTCGGCAAACTGCAACTCCAGCCGCTTCATCACTTCGGCGATCTGGAACACGTGCGATCCGGATCCGACTTCCAGGTTCGCCGCCGGACGAGGAATGGCCAGGTCGTCAAAGAACGACTGGCTCATTTTTTCGTCGTAGTGTTGGCCGGTGTGGATAATGTAGGGGTCTAATCCCGCCCGCTCCAAAGCGCCTGCCAATGGCGCCACCTTCATGAAGTTGGGACGGGCCCCGGCAATACAGGCAATAGCCATTCGAGAACAGGATCCGGATAAAGTCGAAAGAGGTTTGTGCTGCGCAAGTTTAGGACGCTGAACAGCTTGGAGCAATGTCGTCCGGCCTTGTATCGATCGCTTAACTGTGCATCCGGGGAAGCGGATCCCCTTCTTCGATGATTTGGGCTTCGATGGCGGCCAACTCGGCAAGTCGCGCATCGACGGTTTCGTCGTCGGCAAAGAGCTTCGCTAGCCGGACATACACACCGTGGTGTCGAGCCTCGCTCTCGAACAAACTGTCGTAGAAGCTGGCCAGCTCGGGGTCCGGCAAATGCTGCCGCAACAACCCAAATCGCTCGCAAGAGCGGGCCTCAATCAATCCCGCCACCAGCAGCCGATCGACCGCGCGCTCGGGTTCCTGCTTTCGGATCAATTCGTGCAGCCGCTTGCCGTAACAGGACGGAGGCAACCGGCGGAAACGAATCCCCCGCCGGCCGAGCAACTGCAATACCAGATCGAAATGGTCCAATTCCTCGCGCACAATCGGGGGCATCTCCTGGCAAATCTCCGGCCGATCGACATACGCGAACAACAAGTTGAGTGCGGTGGCCGCCGCCTTTTTCTCGCAATGCGCATGATCGATCAGCAGGTCGGGCAAAGCGATTCCTACCTGCGCAAGCCACCGTTCGGACGTGGAGGACTGTAGATGAAGCAAGGCGAAGCAGAAAGCTCGGGGTGAAGTTTCCCGGTCGCCCGAGGCGAGCGGCCGCGAGGTTCGTTCACAGGGACCATAATCAGGGATTGTCGTCGACAATATCCCCAGGTTCCAGCGCCGCCACGTACGGCAAATTGCGATAGCCGTCCTGATAGTCCAACCCGTATCCCACCACGAACTCGTTGGGGATCTCGAACCCCACGTGGTCTGGCTCCATGGAGACTGCCTTACGCCCGTGCTTGCGCAGCAGGACCATCGACCGCAGCGACGCCGGTCCCAATTCCTTGAGCTGCGCCAGAAGGGCGGTCATCGTATGGCCGGTGTCAAAAATGTCGTCCACTACCAGCACGTGCTGGCCGGCGATCGACGGCGTGGGGCTGACGCGGAGCCTCAAATCGCCTGGTGCGGTAGATGGTCCGCGATAGCTGCTGGCCTCCACAAATCCAATCCGCACCGGCAAATTGACCCGCCGGATGAGGTCCGATACCAGGACCACGCTACCAGTCAACACTCCCAGGATCGTGATCGGTCGGCCGCGATAATAGGCCTCCGCCTCGATTGCCAGGCGTCCCACTCCCTCGGCCAATTGGTCGGCAGTCAAAACAGTCTTCACTGGGGATTCGTCGCGATCCGCGGCGCACAGGGTCTCAATATCCAACATTCGCCGGTGCACGCCCGGCTGCGAATGTTATACGCCAACACCGGCCGGTATGACCACTGCCGGAATACCTGATATCGCTGCCGCCCAGGACAAAATACGGCATCGAAGCCGAGGAACATGCACAGCCTCGCGTGCAAACGCAGGAACGCATGCGACGATCGCCGCACGGAATTGGCCCACGCTCAAGGAATGACGCGGGCATTGAGCCAATTCAAATGGTCCCCTTCATCCCCGCGCTCGCCAAAGTCGACCAGCAGGCTGATACGCTTGGCGCCCTGAACATCGACGGAGACCGGGCGGGGGGGATCGCTGGCGCGAATCGGCGGGCTTTCGTACAACGCCTTCCAATTCCCCGATCCGTCGTCGGTGAACACTCGGCAGACCACGCTACCTCGTCCAGCGGTCGAGTCATCGATCGCCAACTCGGACTCGAACCGCCGGTATTTTCCGTCCAGCACATAACTGATCCGGGCGGCGCTATGCATGCCCAGACCTTTGATGGCCAGCATTCCCTTGGCTAGCAGGGGTCCAGACTGGACGTTGCGGTCGCGCTCGTAGGACCAGGGGAACTCCAAAAACGGCACGTGCTTGTATCCGGCCGGGGGTAGATCGGAAAGATACATCGCTCGCCCCCCAAGCGGCTGCAAGGCCGAGAGTTTGTCGAGGGGCAT
>JALHPA010000585.1 GCA_022842745.1 Pirellulales bacterium | reverse complement strand
CCTGCCCTGCCCGGGCGGGTTCTTAATAGATGACGCGGAGGAGATACAGCCCGTGGGCGGGGGCGGTCATGCCGGATTGGGCGCGGTTTTGGGCGGCGAGGGCCTGGGCGACCCATTCGGGGGGGCGTTTGCCGCGACCCACCGCCGCTAAGGTGCCGACGATGGCGCGAGCCATGTTGTAGAGGAAACCGTCGGCCTCGATTTCGATGACCAGTTCGTGCGGG
The DNA here is from genome assembly GCA_022842745.1 of Pirellulales bacterium. Classification (GTDB taxonomy): domain Bacteria; phylum Planctomycetota; class Planctomycetia; order Pirellulales; family JALHPA01; genus JALHPA01. The sequence goes on along the minus strand of JALHPA010000585.1, from coordinate 3,054 downwards.
CGTGCGGGGTGGGGGCGGGCGACGGTCAGTTCGTGGATCGTTCGCACCGTCGAGCGGCGGCGCGAGCCGCTGGATTCGAAGCTGCGGAAGTCGTGGGTTCCGACCAGGCAAGCCGCCGCGGCGCGCATGGCTTCGTCGTCGAGCAGCCTGGGAATGCGCCACACATAGCGGCGGGAAAAGACGTCGATCGTCGGACCGGCGTGGATGCGGTAACGGTAGCGCTTGCGGAGGGCGGAACGCCTGGCGTGGAAATCGTCGGGGACCTCTTCGACCGCCGTGACGGCGATATCGCGGGGAAGATAATCGTTGAGCGCCCGCCGCCAGGAGGAGCAGTCGAGGACGCGGGCCGTGCGAAAATTCGCCGACTGAGCGATGGCGTGGACGCCGGCGTCGGTGCGTCCGCTCCCTTCGAGGATGATTCGCTCCCCTGCGATTTCGCTCAGGACCTTTTCCAGCGACTCCTGCACCGTCCGGCAACCGGATTGCGTTTGCCAACCGGCAAAGTCGCCGCCGTCGTAGGAAATCGTCAGCTTCAGATTCGGCATGGGGTGGGACGCTGCCCGCGCTACACCGCTTGCGGAAGCTGGCCGCGGGCCTTGGTCTGTACCAGCAGTTCTGCGATTTGAACGGCGTTGGTGGCGGCGCCTTTGCGAAGATTGTCGCTGACGCACCAGAAGGCCAGGCCGTTGGGGCTGGAGAGGTCCTCGCGAATGCGACCGATGAAGACTTCGTCCCGGCCGTCGCAGTTAAGGGGCATGGGATACTGCTTGGCGGCCAGGTCGTCGAGGACCACGATTCCCGGCGCGCGGGCAAAGATGGCCCGGGCTTCGTCGAGCGGAATTTTGCGTTCTGTCTCGACCAGGATGCTTTCGCTGTGGCAGTTGGAAACCGGGACGCGGACGCAGGTGGGGCAGACCTGGATCGATTCGTCGCCGAGGATCTTGCGGGTTTCGGTGACCATTTTCATTTCCTCGGAGGTATACCCCTGGTGCTTGGGGGAACCGATCTGGGGAATGAGGTTGAAAGCGATGGGATGGGCGAAGGTCTCATACTGGTAAGGCGCCCCGTGCAACTGGGAATGGGTACCGCGTTCCAGATCGCGGCAGCCGGACATGCCTGCGCCGCTGGTGGCCTGGTAGGTGCTGACGACGACGCGGCGAATGGGGCTGACGTCGTGGAGGGGCTTCATGGCGACGACGAGCTGCGTGGTCGAGCAATTGGGGCTGGAGATGATCCCCTTGTGCGTGTGGACGGCGTCGGGATTGACCTCGGGAATGATCAAGGGAACCTGGGGATCCATGCGGAAATAGCCGCTTTCGTCGATGACGACGCAGCCGCGCTCGACGGCCCAAGGGGCGAAGTCGCGGGCGACCTCGTCGGGCGTGCTGCCGATCGCCAGATCGACTCCCTCGAAGGCTTCGGGGCGCAATTCCTCGACGGTGTGCGGTTGGCCAGCGAAGGTGAGCGTTTTTCCGGCCGATCGCCCGGAGGCGAGGAACTTGATCCGGCGATAGGGAAATTTGCGCTGTTCGAGCAGCTTCAAGATGATCGTTCCGACCGCCCCCGTGGCTCCGACAACCGCCAAGGAATCAAACACGCGCGAATCTCCCTGAAAATGTGACACAAAAGCAGACGGATTGCCCGCAGCAAGCTACTTAGGCCGGCGACCACCCCCCTGCCCTGCCCCGGGCTGTGCCGCTGCAACGATAGCATGCATTGGAATATCATCATGCCGGCCGACGTTTGCTTGTGCATCGCCGGGGGGCACGATTTTGACCAAACCGCCAGTATAGGCAGCTTGAAAGACAAATTAAACGGCTAAAAGGCTCGGGCGCGATCCTTAGAAATGCGGACCGAGCGTCGGTCTTGGCGGCCGGCAGCGACGAGAGCTACAAGCCACCATGGGCTGACAGCCGCGCGAAATCGAATCAACTCGTTTGATGATTTCCAGCAGGAGTCGTTTGGGTACGGTTCCACCGATATCGCGTTCCGCGTAACCGGTACTCGGAATCGCCACGACCCAAGAACAGATAGCCACGGTGCGGTCCTTTAACCTCGTAGCGCAATTCCCGCCCCGGTGGAAAGGAAGCTCAATCCAACAGTCCGGCCGGGGAGAAACCGCGGCTGCGGATCGCGAACAGACGACTCCGGCGATTTGGGAATATCGCTGAATGTCATCATCGGAACTGATGACCAGGACGGGATGCTCCTTGGGCGGGTTTCCGTATTCGTCCAGCACTTTTGTCCAGACGAGTCTTCCTTGTTGTAAGGGCGGCACTTCGCAATTCCCGTCAAACGGCTACCAGGGCCGATCACCTGGTTCCTCTGGAAGCCCGTCTGGCTGTCCCATCTCCTCCGCGATTTTGAGAAGCACCGAATTTGGCGGGGTGATTCTCCTGAGTTGGAGCGCCGAGGCAACGTCTTCGGGGTCGACAAGCACGAGCAGCATATCCAACAGCTTTTTCTGCGCCGCCATTTCTTGGCGCAGGCCGCCGATGACCAAATCCCTTAAATAGTCCTTCGTGAGGCGCACCCGCGGCCGGCGCCCTTGCGGCGGAAGCGCACAAGCGTCCGCTCCCGTCGAAAAAGACAACTGACAGGAATCGATCGATTCGGACAGTTGCTGTTTAGGAATTCTAAGCATGGGACGATTCGCGCGATACCTGCTCGAATACAAAGCGATTGATTCCAATGGTCATCAGGCTGGCGATTCGCTCGAAATACTCTGGATCGATTTCGGTTTCCGCAGCGGCGTTCAAGTCGATGCAGATCTTTGTATCTGGCCGCCGATTAAAGATTATCCCGCCGAATACGGCGTCTTCGAACTCAAGCGCTGCTCCATTGAGCCGCAGCCGAGTGTCGCCAGACTTGCTTGAAAACTCTAACAGTCTGGCGATTGCTCCGTTGGCCGGCAGATCCGACTCGGCGACTGCCGCTCTAGCACGCGAACGCACAAACGCTGCTTGCCCGGCGCTCACTTCGACAAACTCGCGGCACAGAGCAAGACAGTCGTCGAACTGACGAGAGGTCTTAATCGGGGCTGGCCGTTTTCCG
>JALHPA010000584.1 GCA_022842745.1 Pirellulales bacterium | reverse complement strand
GCCCAGTGATCGTTTGATACACTTTCCAGACACGACCCCTATTGCGCCTTCAAAAGTGCGTCGCAGCGACGCAGAAGCCGGCCAGGGCCACCCGACAGCGACACTCCGCCTCCATCGCCTACAGTTCGTAGGGAGATCGTGTGGCCGGATATCCCAAACAGATTTTCGCCAGGCTCAGTCTCGTCGACTGGGCAAAGCCACCTGCGGTTCCTGCGAGGTCAGACCCCGGTCCGGCGGCAGAAACTTGAGATCGACCAATTCTCCCGGCCGCAGGCCAAGCGACGACGGGATGGAGATCAGGACTGGCAGTCCCCACTCGGGACGCTTGATGTCGCGCAACTGTTGCGCAGGGATGGGTTCGAGTTGCGGACCGATGTTCGACACGGTCGCGCTCACGGTCAGAGACGTGTTGGTCCGCGACCGCGCGGCAACCTGCATTCCCTTCGCAGGCTGGAACCGCTGATTCGGACGCACGTAGCTGACAATATAGTCCGCTTCGTGGGAGGCTACGGTGAACACAACGGTTCCCCGCCGCACCTGCTGTCCTGGCCAGGCCGAGACGGAGACAATCCGGCCCGATATCGGGGACCGAATATCCAATGCCTCCCGCTGCAACTCCAACTCCGCCAGCCGAGCTTCCTGGACCCCAATTGCCGCATGAAACGGGGCGACCAGGTCGGCCGCAGTCGCAGACTCGGTGGGCGAGTGCTGGTCCATCCGCTGCTGAGCGGACTGAAGCTGAAGTCTGGCTTCGGCCAGAAATTCCTCGTGACCGCGAATCCGTTCCTGAACGACGTCCCGCCGGCGCTCGTATTCCAGGTAATCAATCCGACTGATTGCCTTTTTTGCCATGAGCTCATCCGCGACCTTGAGCTTCTCCAATTCGCGCTCCAACTCGATCTTGTCGGCGGTCAATTCCCCCTTGCGCGACGCGATATCCAGGCGCCGTTGCTCAATTTCCACCGCCAACCGGCGGGCCTCCGTCGTTCGATCGAACTCCCGGTCTTGACGGTCCAACCGCAAGTCTTCCAGCTTGGCCTTCAACTCGAGCTTGGCCTCCTCCAATTGCTTTTGCACCGTCGAGATCGCCGCAAGAGTTGGGCGATCGTCCAGGCGAATAATCACTTGTCCTGCGCGTACCGTCTGGTAGAGATCCAGATTTCGCCCGGATTGAGCCAATAACGCTCCGTCAACGGGCACGCTAACCTCAACCTTGTGGGCAAACACCTCTCCGATGGCCTGGGTGAAGCTGAATTGCCGACTCCACAACCAGCCCGCCAGACAGGCCGATAATGCAAATGCGCATACCGGAAAAAGCCGTTGGCGCAGCGATCGCCAACGCTGCGACCAAGAGACCGGAATGCGGGGCAAGTCCGACACCGATTTACACCTCCGCCTCGTCGGCACGATGATACAGCGACACCTGTCCTACTCCGCGAGCGGCCTGAAGCTCACCGAGCAAATCCTGACTGCGGCGGGGATCGCGCAACAACAACCGGTAGGAAAGATCGACCGTTTGACCTGGTAAATCGCGTTGCGCCGCAACCTGAATCTTCAGACTATGCCTGCGTAGAATGGGCTGAAGCGCCGCCAAAGCCCCTTCTTCGGTCTGGAGGGAAACGACCACGTCGAACCGGTGCCTCCCCCCAAAGGATGTAATTCTAAGATACAGAAAGATCAAGCCGACGCAGATACAGCTCAATATAGCTAGGCTGAACTGCAGCGTTCCGGCCGCCATTCCCTCCAGAATGGCCCACATGATGAACGTCGTATCGCGGGTGTCTTTAAGGACATTTCGGAACCGAACGACCGCAAAAATCGCGAGCAAACCAAACGCGATGACGACGTTCCCGGTCATCAGCGACATGGTCAGCGATACCAGGGTCGGAATCACGACCAGCGAGGCGACGAACATCTGCGAATAGGACAGCCCCATGTGGGTGGCCATGTAGATCCAGCCGATGACGTGCCCCATGCAAAAAGCCAATAACAGGCCCAGCACCATCATTTCTGGCGGCACGTTCGAGGATGCCCCATCCCCGCTGAACAGCAAATCGGTGAAACTGTTCATGAACTCTGGTCCGGCGACAAAGCGAACCGGCGACCCGGAAGGCCGCCGACGATCCACTGCTCCAATAAATTGATTCGGACTGGTTATTCCTCTGTTTTCCCCAGGGGGGATGCTCTCGTGGCCATCCGGGGCAAATTCTGCTCGCGGGAAAACAACTTTCTCCTCAGCCAGCCAGTAAACCACTGGTCAAAGCGTCGATCGAGGTAGCGCAGGCGACATATTTTGCCATCGGCGACCGAGTTAGGTTGAAGTGTTGAACTAAATCATGCATCCAAAGCGGAAAACGGTCGGTGAATTTCAATTCCAGAATAACCCCGTCGACATGCGGCTGGTATCGATCTTCCAGCCGGTTAATACGCAGGTTTTGATCGAATCTCCCCGATTCCAGGTTCCGGTCGAAAGTTAGCCGCACCGAGTTGTCGCGGGGGGTGACGTAAGCTTCCCGCAAGTACGACACCAAAATACCCCGATCGGCCTGAATCGAGTCCCGCATCTGGCAAAACTGCCGCAAGCAATCGAAATTCTTGGGGGTGAATTTGGCTAAGTCCTGCCGGTCGGGATAACGCCGTAATAACAGCGGCTGCACCGCGCTGCGACGCACTGCCACCCGTTCTTTGCAGATTGTGTCGTTAATACGCCGCTTAATCTCAAAGAATACGGGACTGTCCGGACTATCGTGGTAAAACCGCAAACGGAGCTTAAACCGGTTCTTGAGGCCGTTCAGCGTGGCTTGGCATAGGTACAGCGACGGACTGTCCAGGTAAATGCTGTGGATGGAGTAGGAATTATTGAGCTTGGGGTCCGCGTACTCGTCCAAAACCAAGTGCGACAGCGCGAACTGCCGTATGGACCGCGCGCGCGCCTCGTCGATCAGGTACTTGAACTCAAAACGATTCGTCTGGAGCTGATGGTCTAGATTCATGTCCCTACGATGCGCGTGCCACGAACCAAGGTTCCTTCTCTGGCCCCAACGCTGATCAAGGACAGCACCAGGCACGACTCCGACGACCCACGGTCGGCAGACCGATTACCCAGACACCTTCATTACCGAGGTCATTACCTCAGCCGGCACTCCAAGCCATATTGCGGAACCCCGCATCTCAGCCCGGAACGCTCAAGGTCGAAAGCGATCGAAGAAAGCCTGCCACACCTGTGGGCAGACAAATTCCCCGGCATTTGAGGCAATTCGATGCCCAAATAGCGGCCTGCT
>JALHPA010000583.1 GCA_022842745.1 Pirellulales bacterium | reverse complement strand
GCGTTCGGCGGGGGAATCTTATTCGGGCCGGGCGGTGGGGAGGGGAACGTCTCGAAAGACGATTTCGAGATCTCGCTGCGAGCGGAGGGCCGGATAGGTGAGCCGGAGCGATTTGGCGTCGGACTGGCTCTGATCCCGGACGAAAGACATTCGCAGTTGGGCGCCGCGGTCGGTCAGCACGGGAGTGCTGCTTTGGGAGCGCCAGGCTTTACCGTCGGCGTCAAATAGCTCCAATCGATATTCCTGGAAGAGCATTTCTGGAGGGTCGGGGAGCACCAGGTCCCGTTGAACGGTGACGCACAGTTCGCAGCGATTTTTCTCGCGCTGTTCGAAGGAATCGATCGTGAGTCGCAGATCGTCGCGCGACTCGGACTGGCCGGCCGCAGGATTTTCAATCACGACCGCGTGTGGATGGCCGACGGCCGCCATTCCCCAGCGCAATTTGAGTTGGGCGATGGAGGCGGCGGAAATGGGCGGAGGGGCGAGCGCGATCCGCGCTTGGAGCGACCGAGTCGTGGGGTTGGCCGCGTGCCAGCCGCCGCGATTGCTGGGAGTGGGCGCCAGCGCGACGCCGCCGTCCGTTACCGCCTCGACCAACTCGGGGACGGACCGGTAGCCAACCAGTTGGAAGCGATCCTCCCATTGGAGTTGCACATCCAACTCAAAGGTATGCACCGGGCGTGAACCGCTCTCGGTGAAGTCGAGCTTTTGGTGGAAATTTCTGGCGATCTGCGTGATCTGGGCGCGGAATGGACCAGAGTAGGCAGTGGGGCAGGGGAGCGGCTTTCCGGGGGCCACGGCCACGCCTGGCTCGCGACTGTTGAAGTGGGGGCGAATCCGATTGCCGGACAGGGCGCAGATCGCGTCCAGGGCCTGCCAATAGGGGACTTCGTTCAGGTCCAACTCGATGGGCACATCCTCGAATGCGCCGTAGGGGTCGCCGAGCCGGACGTGGTTTCCGGTGCGTGCGACCAGGGATTCGACCCATTGGGAGGTCGTGCGGCGCGCGGGGCTGGCGGTAAAATGGCTGGGCTGCCAGAGGTCGTTGGCGTCGAGCGCGTTGAGCAGATGTTTTGCTCGTAAGCCGACTTCTGGATCGGACGACAAAACCGCTTGTTCGAGCTGGGGTCGGCCGGCCGATCCCAGCGCCGAGAGTTCGGCGCTGGCGGCGGCGCGATCTCGGGAGGAATCGCTTCCCAGGCGCTTGATCAACCGCGCCACGCGAAGCTCTTCTCTTGGCTCGGCGCACCAACCGCGACCAGCATAAAAAAACAATACGGCCAGCGCCGCCAGACGAAGCGAAAAATCGGCCATGACGAACTCTCGGAGGAGAGATGGGCGACGTCTTGGTCGCCGGGGTGGTCAAGGGCGTTTTGGATCGGGGCCGGTCATCGGGGCGTGTGGAGTCAGGAAGTTGGCTGGCAAAGGGCGCGCCAGATTGCTAGAAACACCAGGATCCCCGGTGTATGACCGGGGCAAGCATTCTCCGCGGGCGAAAAACTGCGGGAGAGTAGGGCTGTGTCCGAATCGCGTCAAGAGCAGGATCGGATGGCGGAGAACGTATCACCCAACGTCGAGTGTCTGAGCGCAGGCATCATCGTGGTCGACCACTTGTGCGCGCCGATTGACCGGCTGCCACGGGCGGGGGAGCTGATCATGACGGAGGAGTTGCCGTTGAGCATCGGGGGCAACGCGGCCAATATTTCGATCGATCTGGCGCGGCTGGGCGTCTCGGTCGGGGCGGTGGGGTGCGTTGGACGGGACGTGTTTGGGCAATTCGCGCTGGATACGCTGCGCAGCGGGGGGGTCGACGTTCGAGCGATACGCGTTCATGAGCAAGCCCCGACGTCCGGCACGCTGATTTTGAATGTCCAAGGGGAAGATCGCCGCTTCATTCATTGTGCCGGCGCGAACGCGGTGCTGCGGGTGGAGGACATCCCGCTGGAGCGAGTGTTGCGGGCGAGGGTGTTCTATGTGGGGGGATATTTGCTGATGCCGGCGCTGGAGCGGCCGGGGGCGCTGGCCGGACTGTTTCGGCAGGCGCGCGGCGCGGGGGTGACGACCATGCTGGACGTTGTCGTACCAGGGGCCGGGGACCATTGGCACAAGTTCGTGGAAGTTTTGAGAGAGACGGACATATTCCTGCCGAACGCCGATGAAGCGGAGGTGATTACCGGATTATCGGATCCGCTGGCGCAGGCGGAACGATTCCGGGACGCTGGGGCAACGACGGTGGTGATCACGCGGGGGGACCAAGGGACATTGCTGGTCGAGCCGGGAAGGCGAATTCGGGCGGGGACGTATCCGACGCAGTTTGTGGGGGGCACCGGGGCGGGAGACGCCTTCGATGCGGGGTTTATCGCTGGGCTGCTGGCGGGAGAGGATAGCGTGGGTTGTTTGCGGTGGGGAAGCGCGCTTGGGGCAAGCTGCGTGCGGTCGGTTAGCGCGACGGGGAGCGTGTTTGACCGGCAGGAGGCGTTGGAATTTATGGCCGGGCACTCGTTGCCGATGGAAGTATTTTGAGCGGATGCGAGGCATTTTCGGGCGTATTCGCCGGTGGGGAGCGAAAAAGCCGGGAAAAGCTGGGGAATGCCGCGGTCTGGCATTGACTGCCGACCGGGGAGTGCTAAAGTTAGACCATGTAAGAAGTGGCGAGACGGCGGGCCACGAGTCGCAGCAGCGCTTTTTAGGCGCAGCGCGATTTGCCGCCGCTGTCCTTTGGATTCTGTGAAGTTGCCCAGTGGGCAGACCGTCTTGAGTTGGCTTGGCATCGTATGGCCGAGCGACCTTTCAGACTTCTCTCGGAATCGCGATTGAACGCTCTTGCCCCTCGGTCTTGGCCGTGGCGAATTGAATTTTGCCGGCCTGCGAGTTTCGTTCCTTGTATGGGAACGGTTTGACCGATCGAGGATTCTTTCAGGGCCGGTGCAACACGCCGGTCGCTACCTGGGACGGCGCTTTTGCCGAACCGGTCCAGATCGTTGCGCCCTGGGCACGAACCCGAGCGTTGACGGTAACGTTCATCGTTTTCGGCCAGGGGTCGGAATTGATGCCGGCCGCGCGAACTATTTGAGCGGCCGTGAGAACTCCCATTTAGGAACTGTATGAGTTTTTCTGAGTTGTTGTTGAACGAGTCGATTCTTCGCGCGCTGGCGGCCAAGGGGTATACCATCCCGACGCCCATTCAGCGGCAAGCGATTCCGCATATTCTCGCAGGACGAGACTTGCTGGGGTGTGCGCAGACCGGGACTGGCAAGACGGCGGCGTTCGCGCTGCCGATTCTG
>JALHPA010000582.1 GCA_022842745.1 Pirellulales bacterium | reverse complement strand
CAAGATCTTGATCAGCTCAAGCGCGGTATAGCCGGTCGCCCCTAGGATCGCTACCCGAATCATGAATGGAAGAATCCCTTATCGCGTGCCACGTCCCCGGCGAAGTACCACGTCAACGCCCCGCATCCCAGCCGAACCGCCGCCTTAATATAACCACGACCAAATACCCGCCACAGGGGTTCGCGGATCCCGCGAGCCGCCGCCATGTTTCTTAACCAGAGCCAGCCGGCCGCGAATCCAGCCGCTCGATCATCTCCCTGAGCAACTCCATCGGCAGCCCCACCACGTTCGATTCGCTCCCCTCGACGATGTGGACCCAATCCAAACCATCCTGATAGCCAAAACCTCCCGCCTTTCCTTCCCACTCGTAGCTGCTCACGTAACGCTCCAACCGCTCTTGGGACAGCACGTCCATCTGCAATCGGGTCACCGCCAGCCGCACGTCCGGCTCCCCCTCGGGAACGTCCCACAAACAGACCCCGCTCAACACCCGGTGCTCCCGCCCGCTGAGCATTTGCAGCATCCGCCGGGCGAGGGCTTCGTTCTCGGGCTTTCCCAGCACTTGCCCATCCACCTCGGCGACGGTGTCGCAACCGAGCACGATCCCCCGCTGAACCTGGCGGGCAACGTCGGCGGCCTTCTGAAAGGCCAGCCGGACCACCAGCTCGGCCGGGCTTTCGCGGCTGCACGTTCCGCATTCGTCCGCCGAGCTCGGCGGCACAACCTGAAAATCGTACCCCGCATTGCGCAGCAACTCCCGCCGCCGTGGCGAACGGCTGGCCAGGATCAGCGGCGGTCGTTGCACAATAGCTGTGCTCTCGTTCATCGAACGTGAAAGGGTTCCAAGGGGCGGCCTGTGCGGACAACCGTTAACGCACCGCGCGCAGGGGCGATTGAAAGTTGCAAATGCACCTGCCGATTCGGCGTTCCGCGCGCTCGTTGCGCTTGCGACCGCGAGCGAAACTCCGTACTATTCCGACAGTGCTTCGGCAGCGCGATTTGGCTCCGTTTCCGGCCCCGGCAAGCGAGAACAGGCACGGTCGTCATTTGCTCAGGTCGCTCAAAATCACCGACCAATTCCAGCGGCTGGTTGAGCTGGCCGCGCGGCTGGCCGGCGAGGTCAGCGCCGACGCATTGATGCTACTGGTCGAAGCCCCCACGGACTGGTCCCTTCTTCGCCAATTCCTCCCCGACATCCGGCTCCTGCTGGCCGCCGATACCGCCGACCAGATCGAGGGCGCCGCCGAGGCCGGCTTCCCGGTCGTCCTTCTCAATATGGCGGACAGCCCGGTCTACGAAAAGCTCACTCAGGCCCTGCTGGAATGCGTCGCGGACGAAATCCTGGCCCCCGGCGCCAAGGTGATCGCCATCTACAGCGGTTTCGAGGCCGACACGATCGACAGCGTCAGCATCGTCAACCTGGGCGAGCACCTGGAACGGCTTACCGCTCGCGACCTGCGCTTGTTGGAGACCCACGTCCCCCTCGACACGCTCAAGACCGTCGTCGATTTGGCCGTCGAAATTGGCCGCGAAGGGCGCGAAGGCAAGCCCGTCGGCACGTTGTTCGTCGTTGGCGACAGCAGGAAAGTGCTCGCTTCCAGCCATCCGCAAGGATTCGACCCGGTCCGCGGCTACACCCGCAAGGAGCGCGACCTGGGGGATAACCGCGTCCGCGAAGGGATCAAGGAGGTGGCCCAGTTGGATGGCGCGTTTGTCGTCGCCTCCGACGGCACGGTCGAGGCCGCCTGCCAATATATCGACGCCCCGGCCACCACGATCACGCTTTCCAAGGGACTCGGTTCGCGCCATTGGGCCGCCGCGGCAATCACCCGCAAGACCCGCTCCATCGCCGTCGCCGTCAGCGAATCCACCGGCACCGTTCGCATTTTTCAGAACGGCGAAGTCGTGCTCCGCATCGAACCCTTCCGCCGCCCCATGAAGTGGAAGGATTTTGAGTACGAGCCGCCGGCGCCTGAGTGACCTAGTTCTCTTAGAGTCGCGCCATGGTCGCCCCTTTTCTCCTGTACGGCGCCAGCGGCTATACCGGCCAACTGATCGCCGCCGAGGCGGTGCGCCGCGGATTCTGTCCCGTTCTCGCCGGCCGCTCCGCGAACGCAATTCAGCCGCTTGCCGAGCGCCTCGGCTGCTCGTTCGAGGTCTTTTCGCTCGACGATCGCGCTTCGCTTCCCCGCCGGCTAAAGAACGTCCCCCTTTTGCTCAATTGCGCCGGGCCGTTTTCCGCCACCGCCCCCGCCTGGCTGGATGCCTGCCTCCAGGCCCGCGCCCATTACCTCGATATCACCGGAGAAATCGCCGTCATCGAGTTGGCGGCCCGACTCGCGGACCAGGCCGCCGCCGTTGGAATCACCCTCATGCCGGCCGTCGGCTTCGATGTCGTCCCCAGCGACTGCCTCGCCGCCCAGGTTGCCAGCCGCGTCCCGGGCGCAAATCGGCTCGAACTGGCCTTCACCAGCTTGGGCCGGATCAGTCCCGGCACGGCAAAAACCATGTGGGAAAGCCTCCCCCACGGTGGCCAGGCACGCATCGACGGCCGCATCCAAACCGTCCCCGCCGCCTGGAAAGAGCTGGCGGTCCCGTTTCGTTCGGGGACCAAACGTTGCGTTACGATCCCTTGGGGCGACGTGGCCAGCGCCTTCTATTCCACCGGCATCCCCAATATCGAAACCTATACCGTCGTTCCCCAGAGCCAAATTCGGTGGCTGAAGCGTCTCCGCCCGCTGCTGCCCCTGTTCAAGGCGCGCTGGTTCAGCGCTCTTGTGGCGCGGCAGATTGGCCGCCGAGTGGCCGGGCCTTCCGAGCAAGAACGCGCCACGACTGGCTGCTCCCTCTGGGGACGTGCGACCGCGGACGACGGCCGTTCGGCTTCCGCCACGCTCGAAACGCCCAACGGCTACACCTTGACGGTACTGACCGCCGTTGAGTCCGCCGCGCGGGTTCTCGCAGGCAACGTCGCCCCCGGTTTCCAAACCCCGTCGCGCGCCTTCGGCCCCGGCTACATCCTCGAATTCCCCGGCTGCGACCTGCAGTGGATTGAGCCGCCGCATGCTCACTGAGCAAGCGTAAACCTGGGCAGTGGAATCGCGCGAGCGCCGGTCACTTTTGCGGCTGTACAAGCAACACTTTGCCTTGCCGTTGGTAGGTGAGTCCGGCCGGTTCCAGCGTCGCCTTCAGCAGTTCGTCCTCGGAGACGTCCTTGACATCCACTCGCACCTCCGTCTCCAGCGACTTCCCCGCCGCCGCGATCGCCGCGTCGTCGGTCCGGA
>JALHPA010000581.1 GCA_022842745.1 Pirellulales bacterium | reverse complement strand
ACCTCGCCCTCGCTCGGCCCAGCACGTCCATTCGCCTCTGGCTGCGGAATCGTCATGTTCTCAGTTCACCCGACCAGTGGTCCTGCAACCCTATAGACGCACGAACCGCCGCTTTATTAGACCAATCTCCGCACAAACCCAACTATTTCCCCCTGCCAACCAAATACACATCCGATCCAGAAATTTGCGGTCCCAACTCCCCAGGCCGTATCATACGGGTCCTCTTCCCATGTCCCGCACGCACCAGGGTCGGACCCAGTCCCCCCCACAAATAGAAAACTCGCGACAATGAGCAAGTCCCCCAGCAAGAAAACCAGTGACGCAGGCGACGTCACCCCCAAGCCCTTTGGTACCCAGGGCCGCCTCTTCGATTTCGACATCGACGGCCAAGAACAGGGAGTCGATGGCGCCCGCCTCAAGTTCAGCCATCTGGCCTTCTTGGAATCCCTCGCCAAACGGATCGGCGCCTCCTCCGATCAGCGGCTGGTCATCCGAATCGGCGGCTCCAGCGATACTCTCAACCGCTCCGGCAGTTTCGACAACGAGCAGCTCGCCGCCCGCCGCTCCGACGCCGTTCAAAAGTTCCTTCAAGCCCGCGTCCCCGCCGGCGCCAACGTCGCCTTCGTCGTCAAGCCCTTCAAGCAACCCGAAAATGGCCCCAAGAATGTCCGCGACGACTTCGAGCGCGCCGTCGACGTCGCCTTGCTCGCCCCCGGCGATCCCGAGCCAGAAGCCCCCTCCGTCCCAGGCGGAAAAGTCGTCCCCCCCTCCGGCGGCCGCACCGGCCCCCGCGAATTCCCCAAGCCGGAATTCTCCTTCACCTGCACCCGCGAATTCGAAATGGCCCGCTCTCGCAAGTTCGCCGTCCGCATCGAAAGCGCCATCTCGATCGGCGTCCTCATCAAACCGCTGCGACTGATCTTCTTGATCCGCGACACCAGCAACAACCTGGAAGCCCAATACAGTCTCAACGGCGTCAATGTCGGCTCGATTCCCGATCTGATCAACAAAGACTTCAAATCCCAGTTCCGCAACTTCGAAACCGACAACCCCACTCGCGTCACCGAATTCACTTCCGCCTCCATTACCACCCTCCCCTTCAGCCAGCCCACTATCTCGCTCACGTATCGCGATGAAAACGGTCAACGCCGCTCCGCCAAAAGCGATCTCGACCTCGCCGGCTCCTTCAACACCCCCCGCGTTATCGTTGGCGTCGTGACCATGGACTCCACCTGCGGCGTCGGCGTCCGCGGAGCAAAAAAAGTCTAGCCCCACGCGAACCGCCTTGCTCCCGCGCCCACGTTCCTGCAAACGTCTTCGTGACCGCCAACGCCGCCTCGTTCGCTTGCCAATTGAAGTTCCCATTCCGGCCATTCCATGCAGTACGCCTCGTCCCTCCCCTTCAGCGGCAATGTCGACCACGCCTTCCGCCTCGCCGAGTCCGCCTTGGTCGCCCTCGGTTTTCGCATCGCGGAACGAACGCCTACTTCCCTGCGGCTGGCCGGCCCAGGCATGAACAGCACCCGCGAAAGCGCTCTAGTCGGCGCATCGCAAATCCAAGTTCACGGCACTCGCGGAGAACTCACCCTCAACGCCGATCTCGGCGGCGTCGAACGCATGGCCCGCTTTGTCATCCTCTTTCCCCTCGGTCTTGGTTTGGCCCTTGCGCTCTTCTTTGCTCTGACATTCGGCCCAGCCCAAGGCGCCGCCTTGACGGCCGCGGGTGGATATATCTTGCTGTGGATGTTCGTAGGCCCGCTCATGTCCCGTTACATCCGCGCCCGCACCTGCCGCGGCCTAGACGCCCTGCTGGCCAGCATGGTCACCATAGGCGAGGCCCCCTGACCGCGATCACAATTCCCACCCATCCCCCAGATCTTCGCTCCCCATGAATCGCCTTACCCGCGTGCCCCTCCCCGTGTCGCATTACGCCTCCATCCCCCACCTCCTCCTCGCTGCCCTCCGCGCCTCCCCTCTCTCCGCCGCCGAGCCAGATCCCATCCTCCTCTGGCCCCACGGCGCCGCGGGCTCGGAAGGACAAACCGCCCCCGAAAAAGTCGAAACCACCAAATCCGGCGAACGCAACCTCACCAGCATCCACCAACCCTCGCTCGTCCCCTATCTTCCGCCTCAAGACAAATCCAAAGGCGTCGCCATCGTCATCGCCCCCGGCGGCGGCCACAGCAAGCTCTGCATCGACCACGAGGGGCACAACCTCGCCCGCTGGCTCGCCGACCGCGGCGTCGCCGCCTTCGTCCTCAAATATCGCCTCTCCCGCGAGCCAAACTCCCCCTACCGCCTCGAGGACCACGCCGTTGCCGATATGCAGCGCGCCATCCGCCTCGTCCGCTCCCGCGCCGCCGATTGGCACGTCGATCCCCACAAAGTCGGCGCTCTCGGCTTCTCGGCAGGCGGCGAACTCGCCTTCCTGGCCGCCATGCGCGAGGGCCAAGGCGACTCCGCCTCCACGGACCCCATCGAAGCCCAATCCGCCCGCCCCGATTTCCAATGCCTCATCTACCCCGGCAAGTCCGGCCTGATCGAAATCACCAAGGGCATGCCCCAGGCATTCCTCGTCTGCGGCTACAGCGACCGCCAGGACATCGCCGAAGGCCTGGCCGAAGTCTATCTCAAGTTCAAGCGGGCCAAAGTCCCCGCCGAACTCCACGTCTACGCCGCCGCCGGCCACGGCTTCGGCGTCCGCGACTCCACCCCCGGCGCAACCGCCAAATGGCCCGCCCGCCTAGAAGAATGGCTCGCCGACCGCGTCCTCAACGCCAGCCCGCCGCAATAGCTCGCGTGGCCCTCTAGCCTCTCATGGCCCATGGGCCCAAAGCTACCGTTCGCGGCCTCTTCGGTCCCCCGCGGAAATTTTTCCACAATTCTGAGTTTTTCTCCCCGCCGCCGGACACATTATTTGTAGAAGTACAAACCCGTCCGCGCGAGCCAACCAACTCCGGCAGCCGTGCCCACCGAAACACCGCTTAAACGCGAGTCGGATTGCGCGCTGCTCCAGCGTTTTGCCCGTGTGCGCGACGAGTCCGCGTTCGCCGAGTTGGTGCGGCGCCACGGTCCCCTGGTCCTCGGCGTCTGCCAGCGCCGCCTTCGCCAACGCCAAGATGCCGAGGATGCGTTCCAGGCGGTGTTCGTGACGCTGTCGGCCAAAGCCGCCTCGCTGCGGCGGGTCCGGTCGTTGTCCGGCTGGCTGCACAACGTGGCCTTGCGGATCAGTTGCAACCTGACTCGTGGCAATCAACGCCGACTGCGACGGGAGCAAGCCGGCGC
>JALHPA010000580.1 GCA_022842745.1 Pirellulales bacterium | reverse complement strand
AGCGCTTTCCAATATTTGCGGGATGGAACGCGCACCGCCGCGACCGTGCAATAAGTGCATCGGCGGACGCTCCGCCCGGCAATGAGGGAATATTCCTTAGAACCGGCACAATGCGACCAACGCCAGCAGAACTTGGATTCACCGCTCCAGTCGGCACGGCGGCAAGGGGACGGTCCCGCGGCGGCGCCTTGCTAGCCGGGCATCTGGCCGGCGGCCAGCTCGCGATCCCAGTCGTCCATCAGCGGCCAATCGACCGCGCAGGTTCCCCAGTCGGCCATGTGACGGTAGGACTCCAATCGCTCGATCGTGCGGTCGATTAACGCGTCGTCCTTGCGAAAGATGGGGCCGTGGCTGGGGAGCAGCCACTCGACGTCCGCCGCGCGAATCCGTTGCAGGGAGCGCACAAAAGCCGTCAGGTCGCTGCCGTGGTGCGCGTCGATCGCTCCCACGCAGCCGTCGCGGTAAATGTTGTCGCCGCTCAGCAGCAGATTGCCCAGCCGAAAGGACAATTGGCTGTCGGTATGGCCCGGAGTATGCCAGACGTCGAGGGTTAGCTTGCCCACGCTTAACGCATCCCCCTCCCCAACGAAGCGGTCGATCTTCACCGGCGGCATTTCCAGGTGGATGTTTTGGGCGTCGATCTCGGCAAAGGTCTTGATTTTGTCCCCCTTGGCCAGCGGCTCCGCGGCCAGGGGATGCCCGGTGACGGAGGTCTTGAGAATTTGCTTGGCCTTGGCCAGTCCCTGGATGTGGTCCACGTCGGCGTGGGTGGCCACGATCGTTTTGCACTGAGAAAGTGGAAAATCTAGCTGACGAATCAGCTCCACAATCTCATCGACCGTCTCCTCGAAGCCGATGTCGATCAGAATCCACTCCGGTCCATCGTAGATCAGGTAGACGTTGCAGCCCATCCGCTGGCCGGCCTGGTGATTGAGCTCGATCACGTGCGGAAATACCGGCCTCCGCTGCAACATACAGGATTTCCTGACAAGAACTTATGGGACGAGGACGCGCACGCATCGAACTGGGCGATTCAAGCCATGCACCATGCGCGCCGCCAGCAGGCCGCCTCGCGATTTTAGAATTGGCCGATCCCCTCGACAAGCGCATGCCAAAAGCCGCTCTGGCGGTCACCGGCCGGAATCGATGCCTTCCAAAGCCCGTTCGACGAGCTTTCGCAGCGGGTCCGGCAAGTGCAGTCCCAAAGCCGCTTGCTGTCCGCGCGGCGACATTTTGGGCCAGGTCTTGCGCAAGATGCCGATCAGCTTTTCCTCGTCGTGCCGGGTCGCAAAGTCGGCGAAATAGCTTTCCAGGAAAACGAGACAGATCACGTCTTCGAGCAACTGGGTCTCGGGATCCTGTTTCAGGCGTTCCTTGCGGACCAGCGACTGCACGCGTTCGATTTCGCTGGTCGAAAACGCGAAGGTGGAAAGCATTTCGCCCAAGCGTTCCGCGTGATACCGTTGCAATCTCGAGCGCCAGCGATGATAGCCAGCGCGGTCGGCCGGAAATTCTTCACGCGGGATTTGCCAGCGTCCGATGTGCTGCCCGCGGGCGGCGATTTTCAATTCCAGCGGTGCATCCGGCGCTAAACGGTCCAGCCAGGCCGACATGCGACGGGAATAGAGCCGTTCTTTGGGCCAGGGGACGCCGTTTTCGAGTTCGACGTTCGGATCGGCGTCGTTGAAAGCGTCGATCGCGTCAAAGACGGCCGATAAACGAGGATCGGAAGGGGTGTTCACGATAAAGGCGTGCCGAGGCTCAAAAGTCAGGTCGCTGCTATGATCAGTGCCGCCGAAGCCGCCCCAATAGCCAAGGCGTCTTGATTCCAACCGTCGCTTGGGGCAAAATCAAAATCGCCGCAAGTGCCAAATGGGATAAGCTTTTAGTGTCGACCAACCAACCGGCGCCGCAACCGGCGGCCCAGTTCCTTTTCCTCCAGCCGTCCATGGTCTTTCAGCATATCGAAAAGCTTAAGCAAGAGTACACCGACAAACTCGTGGTGGTGGATGCGTCTCGCCCGGAGTTGGCGCGGTTCCGGGATGCTACCGGCCGCGTCAAGACGGTGAATATGAACGGCCGCGCTTTGGTCGAATTCGACCAGTACGCCAACACCGGCTGGTACGACATCGAGTTGGATTTTTTGAAGATTGTCGACCAGCCGCTGCCCAAGCCGGAGAAGAAGGAAGCAGCCAAGCCTGCGGCCGCGAAACCGGCCGCAGGTGCTGCCAAGCCCGCCGCGGCAGCGGGCGCAAAGGCGGCGGCCCGGCCCAGCACTGCGGACATTCTAGCCGCCGCACGGGCCAAAGCCGCGGCAACGGCGGGGACGGCGCAACCGGCATCCGAAGGCAAAGCCAAAACCGCGACGCCGGCGGTATCGGCCTCTGCGGCGGCGGCCAAGCCAGCGGGAAAGATGAGCACGGCCGACATTTTGGCCGCTGCCAGAGCGAAGAAGGCGGCCGGGGCGACGGC
This sequence comes from Pirellulales bacterium, assembly GCA_022842745.1. GTDB lineage: Bacteria > Planctomycetota > Planctomycetia > Pirellulales > JALHPA01 > JALHPA01. Next base: position 820 of record JALHPA010000580.1, on the reverse strand, counting down.
CGCTCCGGCGGTCGAGACAGCGGTGTCGGTCGTTGAATCCCCTGCGACCGACGAAGCTGCCACGGATGAAGCTATGGCCGACGAAGCGGTTGCCGAAGAAGAAGTCGTCGTGGAAGCGGCGCCTGCGCGGGGGGCTAAATCGGCCGCGAGTGGTCCCAAACCGACCACAACCGCCGAGAAAATCGCCTGGTGCCGGACGCACGATGCCCAAGGTTGAACGCGCGGGAATCAGAATTGCTGTCCCGTCGGGGGGCTGCCGAGGCCGATAAAATCGGTAGGTTGGGGAGCGACTCTCGCCACTGGCGCCCTATTGCCGAGGCTCGTATGTCTTCCACGATGGCCAAGAATATCGCTCCCACCCGGCAAAGTTGGTGGCGCGACTGGCGTAAGGCAATTCCCGCGGGACTCGTGGGATTGCTGCTGATCGGGGGCTTGTCCGTCGGCGGTTATGTGCTGATCCGTGCCCAGCGCGTCAAGCAGCACGCCCTCTATGAGCAGGCATTGGCAACGGTTCAAGAGAGCAAGGGCATGACGGAGCGGCTAGGCGCTCCGATCGTGGACGCAAGCTGGAATCCGAACGGTCAGATCAATGAGTCGGGGGACCGGGGCGACGCTCGCATCAATTTTGAGGTCGCCGGCCCCAAGGGGGGCGCGAAAATCTTCGTACAGGGCCGCAAGATCGACGGCGAATGGGGCATTAACCAGCTTGACGTTCAATTTGCCGATGAGGAGCGGGTCAGCTTGATGCCAGAGGTGCGACTGCGGCAGCAGGATACGACGCCCAAGTTCGATCCCAACCAGAAAGCCGAATCCAAGTCGG
>JALHPA010000579.1 GCA_022842745.1 Pirellulales bacterium | reverse complement strand
GGAGCGGTGCGTCCAAGTTCTGCTGGCGTCGGTCGCATTGTGCCGGTTCTAAGGAATATTCCCTCATTGCCGGGCGGAGCGTCCGCCGATGCACTTATTGCACGGTCGCGGCGGTGCGCGTTCCATCCCGCAAATATTGGAAAGCGCTCCGTCCGTCCACTTTGCAGGCGAATCATTGACCCACAAGGCATTTCGCGCATGGGCACGTGCCCACGCGCGCTCCGCTTCCGCGAGGGGGGAATTTCATGGCTGCTCGTCGATCGTTTGCGCTCGTTTGCGCTGCCGGCCTGGTTTATTGCACGCTCGCCTCGAGCGTCTCGGCGGCAGAGCCTCGCGGCAAAAATCCCATTTCCAGAACCAGCTACGTCTCCGGCGAGGCCGGCGTCGGCGCGCCGCTGCCGGCCGGCGCGGGGACAGCCTTCGGTCGCCAATGGTCGCACACCTACGGCACGCAGGATTGGGAACGATTCTACCACTATCCGTACGTCTACTATCCCCAAAACTTCTGGGGGAGCGAGTACTACCGCAGCTCCGAAAACCTGTACTACCGCTACCCGCCGGAAATGCGAATTCCGGTCTACAACAAGCAGTGGCACAACTACTACCCGGAAGCCGCCGAGTGGAACAAGTACATGAACCATCGGCATAAAGGCCCCCCCACCGGCGGCAGGTACCACAGCGGACACCACTTCATCCTGGATACCTTCTAAGAACTCCCGCTCAAGCGGATCGGTCCAGCCTGAGGCGCGCCCGCCCAGGCTGGACGGGGGAACGCCCAACTTGGCGCTTCTCCCGTCGAACCGCTCAACGATTGGCTGGCAGCCGCTCTCTTCAGGCAAAGTCGACGGCGAAGCGGTACAGAATCTCCGCCGCCGCGCGCAGCTCGTCCAGGTCGAGCCATTCGTCGGCCGTGTGCGCTTGAGCGATCGAGCCAGGCCCAAAGACGACCGTGGGAAAGTCGCAGCCATACGTGGCCGCATTGGTGCCATAAGGCACTCCAAGCCGAGCGCCCCGACCGGCGACCTCCGCCGCCGCGGCCGAAAGACGCCGCGCCAGATCGCCGTTTCGGGTCTCCTCCAGGCCGTCGCTCTGCAAGAATGGCGCTGCGTGTTGCACCTCGGCGACGGCGCCGACTCGTTCCCGAATCCGCTCGATCGTAGCCCGATAGGCCGCGGCCGGATCCTCCCCCGGCGTCAACCGGCGGTCGATTTCGATGGTACAGCGGTCCGGTACGGTGTTGACGCTTAGCCCCCCCTCGATCGTCCCCACGCTCAAGCTGGGGCGACCGCACAGCGGGTGCTCCCCGAGCAATGGAACCGTATCCTTCGCGTACTCCGCTAGCGCCGACACGACGGCCCCCATGCCGTAAATCGCGTTGACGCCCAATTCCGGTTGCGAACTGTGAGCGGCGCGCCCCACCGTCGAGCAACGCCAACGGACAACCCCCTTGTGGGCGACCACCACGTCCAGCCCGGTCGGCTCCGCCACGGCCGCCCCGTCTGGCGGTCGGGGAATGATCGACGGCACGCGATTTCGCAGTCTCTCCCGCAGGAGACGGGCTCCCGAAAAACCAAACTCCTCATTCACCGTGCAGGCCAGAACCAGCGTGGGGCGGGGAGAAGGCTTTTCTCGGGCTAGCCGCGCCGCGACTGCCAGCATCGCGGCCATGCCCCCTTTCACGTCGCACGATCCGCGGCCATACATCCGCCCGGCGGAGACCGTCGGCGTAAAGGGGTCGATCGTCATCCCGGTCACGGGTACCGTGTCCTGATGGGCGTCAAACAGAAGCACCCGTCCGCCCCGCTCAGGGGGTGGGTCCCCCGCGACCACTGTCACCAGGTTTTCTCTTTGCGGCTCGATCGTTTGCCGCTCGGTGGGCAGGTCAAGCGCGCGGAGCCAATCCTCCAGATAGGACGTCACGCGGTGTTCAAAGTACACCTCCCCGTCCATTCGCCGACCCATGGGATTGACGCTCGGTATGGATATCAACTCGGCGAGTAGCTGGGGCAGATCCATAAAAGGTACCGGGGCTGCCGACGGTTACGCGGCCGAGGGGGTTGCTGCAAAGAGGTCAGAAGACCCTGCCGCCCGCGGAATACCTACCTCGTGGGGGTTGAAAGAATCAGCTAGCGAGAAAAGATAATACTATGAGTCGGGGGCAACCCTGGCTTGTCACCCTTCGCAGGTTCCTGCCCCACTTGCGAAGGGTTCTTTTATGCGCCCGTGCGCCCGCCGCCAGGTCGGCACGGCTCTGTTCGCACTATACGGCAAGCCAGCCATCCTTGGCCAGGGATGACCGCGGTGGACTGGCTAACCGTCCCAAGATCGGCCGTCCCATTCGGCCACTCGACGCAGGAACCCGGCCACGTCCTGGGAAAACAGGTCGAACAGCAATTCTCCCTTTTCCGCCGTCGCATGGCGCGGATACCCAATGTGACCGCGGGTGGTCCGATCCGCCGTGATCCAGCCGCGGTGCGCCGGCAAGAACGGCGCCCCAAACGGAACATCCTCGGCCTGCAAATAGTGCCCCACCAGGTTTGGATCGAGCTGCAACAGCATTGACGTCTCCCATTCGCAGGCATGCCCCATTTCCCGCTGTTCAAGCTCCAGGGAAGATTTCGCGGGGCGCGTCCCCAGCGACCAATACGTCGCAAACAACAATAGCAAATCGCTCCGCTCCCGGTACCGCTGGCGCAGTTCAAACACCGCCTGCCGGCCGGGGACCTCGTTGCCGCCGTGGCCGTTGAGAAACACGATCCGGCGGAAGCCGTGCCGGATCAAATTGTCGGCCAGCCCCACGAGCAAATCCAAATACACCCGCGGGGGCGCGGATAAGGTGCCCGCGAATTCCAGGTGATGATCGGAGTTGCCCAGCCATACCAGCGGGGCAAACAGAGCCACGTCCTCGCCGCCGCGCAGTCGCGCGCGGCGCAATACCTCCCCCAACAGCAAGCTATCCGTGAACAGCGGCAGATGATGCCCGTGCTGCTCAAGCGCCGCCACCGGAATCACCACCGGAGTATGGGGCGCAAGCGCCGCCGCCGCAGGCCAGGTAAGATGGGCTAGTTCCATGCGCAGGGACGGGGTCTTGGCAATTATCGGCCGGTAGCCAGCGATGTAATCCTAGCCACCGTTCGGACGACTCCAGCGGCCGCCATTCTAGAGCAGCTTCCAGGGCCTGAAAACCACATCGTTCGCGTCATCAATCTTACCGGGCCACCCGCGCGTCAATCGCCGCCTGGGTCGTGTCCAGCACCGGCTGGGAGCCAGGAGAATATTGAAACTGCCGCTCGTC
>JALHPA010000578.1 GCA_022842745.1 Pirellulales bacterium | reverse complement strand
TTCCTCGACCGCCGAGCTTTGGGTCTGGGCGCCTTGGGCCAGCGTCTGCGAGCTTTCGGCGATCACCCGCGAGCCTTCGGTGAACTGGGCCGCGCTCTCCACCACCTGGCTGATCATGCCCCGCAAGTCGTTGAGCATGCTCCGCAAGCCATTCGCCAGCTAGCCCACCGCGTCGGTCCCATTCACGGTGATCTCCTCCGTCAAATCTCCCCGCGCCGCGGCGTTGACCACTTCCAGCAGTTGATCCACCTTTTCACGCAGATCGTTGGCGTCCATGATCCGTTCGAGCGACTGCGAGATGAGCCTGGACGTGCTTCGTAGCGAATCGGCCCGCGTACTGGAGAGCGTCAGCGTCTCGGTCGTGAAAAAGTCCATCGTACCGACCACGTTGCCGCGCACCACGACCGGGAAGCAGACTCCGGACTTGACGCCAGCCCGCGTCGCGGCTGGCGCCCGGCAGCAGTCCTTTACGTCGGCTAGGTTCTCGACGAAGTACAAATCCCGATTCTTCCAGGCTCGGCCGCTCAGGCCCTCTCCCTCGCGGAACCGGGCCGACATCGTCGCCCGGCGGAATTCCTCGTTCACGCTGCCGGATTCTTGCGAGAACTTCAATATGTTCTCTTTCGGGTCCAGCGTCCAGAAAGACGAATAGGCCCAACCCAATGCGTCTTTCACCGAACTCAAAGCGATGCCTACGGCTTCCTCGACCGTTTGTGCGCCGCTCAACCCGGTCAGCATCGCCTTAATCGAGGCATTGTCTGCGTCCGATTCGACTTTATCTTTCTCCAGCTGCAGCCGCGTTGTGATCACTTCCCATGTCACCATCGGCCCCATGTAGTTCCCTTGGTCGTCGTACGTGGCGCTCACCAACAGGTCCAGCGTCTCCGCTCCGAGCTTGATATGCGCCTTGCGCGGCAGCGACTTGGGGTTGCTCAAGATCCCGCGCTGGTGCGACGGATCCTTGTGGAAAATATCGATGCTTTGCCCCACCACTTGGTCCGCCTTAATCGGCAACAAATGCTCGATCGTCTTCAACGTCCGAAGGCTGGCCGGATTGATGTAGCTGATCTTCAAATCCGGCGTGGCCAACATGATGTTGATCGGAACGTTCTCGACCAGGGCCGATTTTTCCGCCGCTGCCCGCTGCAGTCTCAGCTTCTCCGTGACGATTTCCCAGGTCACCATCGGACCCAGGTACGTCCCCTCATCGTCGTACGTTGGGCTGACCAGAAGATCCAGTTTCTCCTCGCCAAGCGAAATCACCGCCCGGTGCGGCAGATTCTTATCCTTGGCCAACAGCCGCCGCTGGTAAGTCGGATCCTCGTGGAACAGGTCGATGCTCTGTCCGACAATCTGTTCGATCTTCACCGGCAGCAAATGCTCGATCGTCTTGAGCGTCTTCAGGCTGGCGGGATTGGCGTAGGTAATCACCAGATCCGTATCCGCCAACAGGATGTTGATCGGCGAGTTCTCCGCCATCGCACGGTTGATGGCCAGCTCCTTCCGCAATTGATCGATGTCCGAAAGGGGTTCGCTGTCGGCGGCGTTCGATTTCTTGTTGGCGACGGCGGTGCTCATGCGTTTTTCTCCCGAAGCGTCAGCTTCGCAAAAAGTGGTGAAAAGATTGGATCGGTAAGATTGGTTTCGTTTGATCGGTCTCGGAGGCGTGCTCCAAGCAGCGTCGGTCGTGCCCGGCGCCTGGTTTGCGGAAGCTTTGCACGGCGCGATATGGCGCGGCCGCTTATTGCGCGGCGACCGCCAATTGCTCGGCGGCGCGCGATTCGTCGAGACTCAAGATCCGGTCGATGTTCAATAAGATCAGCAACCGGTTCTCCAGCTTCACCAGGCCGGTCAAGTACTCCTTGCCGAGCGCTGCCACGGTGGGGGGGGGAGGAGCGATGTTGTTCTGCGAAATCCGAAGCACTTCGCTGACCGCGTCCACGATGATGCCGATCGTCCGTCCCTCGACGTTCACGACCATGATTCGCGTCTCGTCCGTCGCGTCCTCATGCGGTAGGCCGAATCGCAGCCGCAAGTCGACGATCGGGATCACCGTGCTCCGCAGATTGATCAGCCCCTTGATGAATGAGGGGGTCTGTGGAATCCGGGTGATCTCTCCCATCAAGATGATCTCTTGCACCTTGGTGATTTCGATTCCGTACTCTTCCCTGGCCAGACGGAAGCTGACCAGTTGCATCGTGCCCGATCCTTCGGCCCGATTGCCGTCGCGCACCGACGGCCGCGTGGTGGTGGACACGGAGCGTTCTCCTTGTCTTGGGAAAATAGGGTGGCGCGCAAGCGCCGGGGTGGGACTTCAATCGGCGGATTTTCGACCTTCAGGCGGGTCTCTCGGTCCGAACGGCTCGGGCCGAGAGCGTGCAGGGGGTCACTCACTGCCGGTCTGTTCGACTGCGATAAACTTTAGGTCGCAATTCCGGTGCGCCTGGGGCCGCCAAAGGGGAAAACTCCCGGTGGAGTTCCACAACTTACCGCCGACAGCGCCGACGGCCCGCAATTTGACCCCGTCCCACCCCGACCTATTGTTCGTTATGCCGCCGGCCGGGCGGGCATCGCGGAATCCCGCGGGAATCGCGTCAACCAAAAAATGACCCTTTTGGACACTCCTATGAGCACCCGAGTCCTCGTCGCCGACGATTCGAGCACCATGCGGAAAATCATCCTCCGCTCCCTCCAGGCGGTCGGCGTTCCCACCGCCGTCGAAGCCGCCGACGGGGCCGAGGCGGTCAGCCTGTTCAAGCCCGGCGAGTTCGATCTCGTGCTCACCGACTGGAACATGCCCAATAAGAACGGCTTGGAAGTGATCCAGGAAATCCGCAAGATGGACGCCAACGTGAAGATCATCATGGTCACGACCGAAGCGGAAAAATCCCGCGTCCTGGAAGCGATCCAAGCCGGCGTCTCCGATTATCTGGTCAAGCCTTTCACCGCCGACACCCTGCGGGAAAAACTGGAAAAACATGGCTGCTGAGCGACCCGCCGGCAGGAACTCCTCTCGCGGCCGAAGCCGCGGGCCGTCGCGAAAAGCGCGAAGGCCGCTCATTCGGGCGAATGAGCGGCCTTCGGAAAGAAGCGCGAACGGCTGCGATGCCTATCAGTAGTGCGAAAAGAACTCAGCGGGCCCTGCGCCGCACCATTCGCCCGGCCCATCCCAGGCCGGCCACTCCCAGCAGCACCAGCGTCGATGGCTCCGGCACTTGCTGCACCACGACCCCATACATATTGCGACCGGCGTTGTCCGCTTGCAACAGGCTGAACGTGCCCGCCGGATACGTCTTGG
>JALHPA010000577.1 GCA_022842745.1 Pirellulales bacterium | reverse complement strand
GTGATTGGGTTGGTGCGGGCGCTGGGGAGCGGCTATTTGGGTGAGCGGTGGACGAGCGCCTTGGTGTTTTTGATCCTGATTCTGATTCTCGTGTTTCGGCCGGCGGGGCTTCTTGGACGGGCGGTCAAGGAGAAGGTATGAGGAGCGGCTGGCGGAAGTACGCGCGGTGGGACACGGTGGGATTGGCCGTGCTGCTGGCGATGCCTGCGCTTTTGGGGACGTCGTCGACGGATGAGCTGGTGAACCTGTTTGTGTTTGGGATATTGGCGCTCGGTTTGAACGTGGTGACGGGATACACCGGGCTATTGCATTTGGGGATTGCGGCGTTTTTTGGACTGGGGGCGTATATCACCGGCATTTTGACGGTGCCTTCGTACCCGTTTCAGGTGGGCTTTGTCTGGGCGCTGGTGGCGTCGGTGGTAGGGGCGGCGGCGATGGGGGCGGTGCTGGGGGCGCCGACGCTGCGACTGCGGGGGGACTATCTGGCGCTCGTGACATTGGGATTTGGCGAGGTGGTGAAGGTGACGCTGCGGAACATGGAGGAGATCACCGCCGGGACGAAGACGCTTAGCCCGCTGCCGGGGCTGACCGCGCCGGGTTGGCTGCAGGATTTTGCGAACCGGTTTGGCATCGTCGATATCGACCAGCGGTTGATGTACTACGTGGCGCTGGCGCTATTGGCGCTGACGGTGGCGATGTTGCGGAACCTGGAGAGGTCGCCTTTGGGGAGGGCGTGGGTCGCGTTGCGGGAAGATGAACTGGCGGCGACTTGCATGGGGATCAACGCGGCGCGGACGAAGCTGGCGGCGTTCGCCTTGGGGGCGGCGCTGGCGGGAATGGCTGGGTGCCTGCACGCGACCCGGTTGACGAGCACGGCGGACCCGAACGCGTACGACTTCAATCGGTCGATCATTATTTTGTGCTGTTTGATTCTGGGGGGGCTGGGGAGCATTCGGGGGGCGCTGTTGGGGGTGGCATTGCTGGTGGGATATGAGAACGTGGCGGCGCCGTGGCTGGACTCGCGGCTGCAGGAATCGGGGGTGCGGGATGCGGCGGTGGAGCGGATACGGCAGGGGTTCCCGGAACAGGATTGGCTGGCTGCCAAGGTCGGGGAGTTGCTCACGTTCAGCAACTGGAACCTGATGCTGTTCGGGCTGGCCTTGATTCTGATGATGCGATACCGGCCGGAGGGGCTGCTGCCGTCAAAGCGAATTCAGATGGAACTGCACGAACAGGACTCCGCGGCGAGCGCGGGGCCGGTATCAACGGGTTGAGTCGTTCGCCAGATTCTCTATCTCTCCTCTCGCTCCACTCGTCGGCAACATTTGCCGCTAGCTTGGGTGGACACTCTGGCTGTTGGGAAAAAGGGGGTTGCTGCTTTTTTAGGCAGGCACTCCGATGCTCGCAGATAGGCAGGGCTGCGCGATTTGTGTGCATGCTGTCACAAATCGACCTAAGTGCTAGCAGTGCAAGCAGATGGGATTACTGCTTGACTGGAGTTTGACGATTGGGCGATCAAACGCGGCCAAGGAGGCCGTGAACGGAGTCTTTTTCTTTTTCGCCCTAGGAGGTTGATCGCATGGACAAGTACGAACAGATTCGCCGAGACGCCGAAGCCGTCTTTTCCCGCCCGGACATGAACTGGGGGACGTTTCATCGCGAGATGTTTGGAGAGAACGGGCTGGTGCGGACGGCGTTTCCCGATTTGGCGTCGCTGGCCGAGTTCGAGCGGACGGAGGTTTATCAGGACATCCAGCACATGCTGACGACGCTGCGGGGGAAGGTGATGGGGAAGACCTTGGACAACGAGCCGACGAAGGTCATCACCGTGCGGATTCCGGCGACGGTACACGAGGCTTTGAAGAGCGAAGCCTTGCTGCACAAGACGAACATGAACCAATTGTGCATCTCGAAGCTGCTGTTGATGATCGACAACGAGTTGATTCCGGTGCCGTCGGAGGAGAAACGGACGGGGCGGCAAGAGCGCACCGCAGGTGAGGAAGCCGAGGGGAGCCGACGCGAAGAGGAAGTCGCCGCAACCGGACCGGAGGCGATGGGTGAAGCCGAGGGAATCGAAGCGGCGGGGATCGCCTAAGGCCGCGAACGCTGGGCCGCGTTGGGAACGCAGTCCAGGAATAATGAAAGAGAAAAATCGCCTGGGGAAGGCTCTCGGCCCAAAAGTGGAAATCGAAGCGGACCTGTAAGCCGGGTTCTGTTCTCGACCCACGAGGGGCCGAGCGGCGACCATTTCTCTAGGGCGGCGATTACTCGCCGTCTCCAGCAACCTACCCGGAAGTCGTACCGAGCCGGACCGACTCGCCCGCGCTTGCGGCCCAAAGGCCGCAAGCGCGGATGCTTCCTGTTTGGTCTTGCTCCCGGCGGGGTTTACCTAGCCAGGCTGGTCGCCCAGCCTGCTGGTGAGCTCTTACCTCACCGTTTCACCCTTACCGCGGGCGTGCGGTTCCGGAAACGAGTCCCGGACTACCGCGCGGGACCGCGGCGGTTTGCTTTCTGTTGCACTTTCCCGAGTCTTGCGACTGGTGGGCGTTACCCACCGCCGCATCCTGTGGAGCCCGGACTTTCCTCCCGTTCTTCCGCCGCGGCGAGGCCGCGGGGAGAACCGGCGGTCGCCCGGTCCGCTTCGATTTCCGCTGTCATGATATTTTATGGGGACGGGGGGCGGTAGGGAGGGGAGGTGATGGACGGGGAGGATGGGAGGATGCCAGGACGCGACGACGTTGGTTTGCGGCAGGCTGCGGAGTGGTTTAGATTGGCGCAAGGCTACGAGCGCTCCTCCGGCCCGGTTTTCTCATGCACATCCGCTGTCCCCACTGCCGCCATCCGGTTGAACTGGTTGAGGAGCAGTCGTTTAAGGATCTGACTTGTCCTTCCTGTGGCAGTAATTTCAGCTTGGTGGGGGGCGAAAGCACGCTCACGCATGTCTCCCAGACACGGACTTTGGGACACTTCCAGCTGCTCGATCAGGTCGGGCAGGGCGCCTTTGGGGCGGTCTGGAAGGCCAAGGACACGGTGCTGGACCGTACGGTGGCGGTGAAAGTCCCCCGCCGGGATTTGATGTCCCCGGAGGAAGCCGAGTACTTTTTTCGGGATGCCCGGGCGGCGGCGCAGGTCAAGCATCCGGGGATCGTCAGTGTCTACGAGGTTGGCCGGGATAACGGCACCTTGTTTATTGCCAGCGAGTTCATTGAAGGAGCGACGCTGGACCAGTGGATCAAGGCGCATCCTCCTACGCCTGGGGAAGCGGCGGAACTGGTGATCCAGGTAGCCGAGGCGGTGCAGC
>JALHPA010000576.1 GCA_022842745.1 Pirellulales bacterium | reverse complement strand
CCGTCGTCGTCGACGTCGGCATGAATCGCGTAGACGGCAAACTCTGCGGCGACGTGGATTTCAACTCCGTCCGCGAAGTGGCCAGCCGAATCACGCCGGTCCCCGGCGGCGTCGGACCCCTGACCGTGACCATGTTGCTCCATAACACGCTTACCGCGGCCCGGCAGAGCGAGCTGGCATAAGTCTGCACCCCCGCACAGCGCCCTGGCAATTGCTAGCTCGGTCGATTTGATCCGAATGTAGATTGCAGTCCGGTTGATCTGGACGTTTTTGCTTGAATCGCTAATCTCTTGCCGCGCACCGACGTTTCCACAGCAGCCGACGACCCAGTTTCCGCTGTGGGCTGGGTTTCAGGCAGGCGGCATACGCACGAGCGGCACGCAAGATCTGTCCTGTTTTGGCGGCCAGGAGTCGGCCCATGTGGCGGTATCGTCGTACGATTTGGAGATCGATTTTCCCCCTGGCGGGCGCATTGCTTACCGGCTGCCAATCTCCGTCGCCCGCCTTCGACCCGTTCATGGCGGGCCGTTCGACGATTCCTCCCCCGGCCACTGCTTCGCCGAGTGCTCCCACCTATCCTTCAGCGCCGGGCGCCAGTACCGCGAGCCCTCCACCCAGCTCGTATCCTCCCCCCGGCACCGCCGCGCCGGCTGGATCGGCGCCGCCGAATTCGTATCTCCCCGGCGGCGGCTTTTCGGTCCCGCAAAGCTCCCTGCCGCCACCCTCCCGGGGCGCTCAAACCGCCCAGTCGGGTCCCCCTGCTCCCCAGGCGTTTGACGCCAGCGGCGTCACCGGTCCCCTATCGCAATCCTCCGCAACCGTGACCGCTTCCGCCTCCTCCAGCGGTACTCCCTGGCGCGAGAAGGGTCCTTCGGCGTCCGCCGAACAAGAATTCGCGTCAACGGGATCGAACCGCTCCGTGTCGCGCGAACCGTCGATAAAGATCGTCGAGCCGGCGAGCGCCCCGCGTAAACGGCCGAGCGCTTCGATTTCCAAAGCCGACCTAAGTCAGCCCCTTCCCACCGCCGACCCGGCGGACAACCGTCGCGTTGCCCCCAGCAAAGTCGAGCCAATCGACATCGATACGCTTCCCGATTCGAACTAATCCGCCGCGCTCGGCGCCCTCGTCAATCTGGCAACAACGCGGTCGAATCCGTAACTCGGGACACGCCGGGGCGCCAATTGCGACTCCGCCACAGCCCCGCTCGGCAGCTTCGCTTATAATGGACCATTGCGCCGTGTCATCGCGCCCCTAAACAACGACCGGGTCGCCCCCCGTCTTCCTACTTCGCTACACCCATGATTCCCAGCGGAATACTGGCCCGCATCCATGCCTACGTCGGCGGCCCGGTCGGTCGCCGCTTGGCCCGCTGGGCATCCGTCCTGCCAGAAATCGACCGCTTCGGGGAGCAAATCGCCAGCTTGCCCGACGCCGAGCTCAAGAAACGCAGTCTGGCCCTCCGCTACCGCGCGAAAAGCCGCGAGCCGCTCAATCGCCTGCTCCCAGAAGCCTTCGCCTTGGTCCGCGAGGCCGGCGCGCGAACCCTCAACATGCGCCATTTCCCCGTGCAGCTTCTGGGGGGCATCGCGCTGCACAACCGCTCGATCGCCGAAATGCAGACCGGCGAGGGAAAAACCCTCACGGCCACCCTGCCGCTTTACCTTACCGCCCTCACCGGCCACGGCGCGCACCTGGCCACGGTCAACGACTACCTCGCCCGCCGCGACGCCGAGTGGATGCGCCCCATCTACGAGCTTTTGGGCATGAGTGTCGGCGTCATCGAAACCCCCATGCGCTCCGACGAGCGCCGCCGGGAATACGCCTGCGATATCACGTACGGAACCGCCAAGGAATTTGGCTTCGATTTCCTCCGCGACCGCTTACTCAAGCGCCGCATGGCCGAGGGTCAGACCGACCTGATGGCGCTGATGCTCGGCCAGCGCCAGGACACCGGCGGCGACAAGCCGGTGCAACGGACGCCTCATTTTTGCCTGGTCGACGAAGCCGACAGCGTGCTCATCGACGAAGCCCGCACCCCGCTCATCATCAGCGCCATCCCCAACGAACAACAAAAGGCCGAGGCCGAGCTCTACAAGTGGGCCGCCATCGCCGCGCCCCGCTTCAAGGAAGAAGAGCACTACACATTCGACCCCAAGACCCAGGTGGTCGAACTCACGCTCGACGGCCGGCGGCTGGTGCGCAACCTGCCCCGCTCCGCCGCCACCGAAAGCGTCGGCATGATCTCACTGTACGAAGCCATCGAGCTGGCGATCCGCGCCAACCGCGCGTTCTTTCTGGATCGCCACTACGTCGTGCGGAATGGGGAAATCGTCATCGTCGACGAATTCACCGGACGCCTCGCCGAAGGACGAAAATGGCGCGACGGCCTGCACCAGGCGATCGAAGCCAAGGAGCAGGTCGAAGTCACCATCGCCACCGGCCACGCGGCTCGCGTCACCATCCAGGATTACTTTCTGCGCTATCCGCACCTGGCAGGCATGACCGGCACCGCGATCAATTCCGCCCGCGAGCTGCACAAAATCTACAAGCTCCGGGTGATTCCCATTCCCACCAACCGCCCCCCGGTTCGGAAGGCCCTGCCAACCCGCGTATTTGGCGCCGCCGAAGCCAAGGAGCAGGCGATCGTGGCCGAAGTGGCCGAAGTCCATAAGCAAGGCCGCCCTGTCCTCATCGGTACCCGCTCGATCGACAAATCGATGCGCCTCTCCCGTTTGCTCCAATCGGCCAACATCCCCCACCAGGTCCTCACCGCCCACCAGGTCGACAAAGAGGCGGAGATCATCGCCTCCGCAGGCGCGCGCGGCAATGTCACGGTCTCGACCAACATGGCCGGCCGCGGTACCGACATCAAGCTGGCCACCGGAGTACCAGAACTGGGCGGCCTGCACGTCATCTGCACCGAAATGCACGACGCCTCCCGCATCGACCGCCAACTCATTGGCCGCTGCGGACGCCAGGGAGACCCGGGCACGTTTCGTCAGTATCTGGCACTCGACGACGATATCCTGGTAATGGGACTGGGACCGGAACGGGCTCGCGTCCTTTCCGATCGCGGGAAAAGTGCCACCGGCTCGCTCGACAGCCACGTCCGGCTGTTTCGCAAGGCCCAGCGCAAAATCGAGCGCCGCCACTTCCGCGACCGCCGAATTCTCATGTACCACGAGCGGGAGCGGAAAAAGATGCAGATCCAGATGGGCCAGGATCCCTATTTGGACGCCCCCGCTTGAACGCGAGCCGCGATCGCCGTTTCTCCCGTTGCGTTGGCCGTTCCGCGTTGGAAT
>JALHPA010000575.1 GCA_022842745.1 Pirellulales bacterium | reverse complement strand
GCCGGCCGAACCCGCCGCTCCAGTCCTTGTTGGTCCAAGTGTATTTGGCGAACTTCTTGCCGCCGCCGATGTTGAAGGCGTGGGTGGCGGTGCGGAGGCCGATGATCGGACGGCCGGATTCGATGTAATCGACCAGATGCTGCATCTGGTCGTCCGGGAGGTCGCGAAAGCGGGTGAAGAGAACGAGCAGATCGGCCTTTTGCAGCGCCTCTAGGCCGGGGATGTTGGCGGTGTTGTTGGGGTCGATCGTGCCGTCCTGGGGATTGATGGCAAACAGGACGGTACAACGAAAACCGTGGCGTTTGGCGAGGATCTTGGCGAGTTGGGGGAGCGCTTCCTCGGAGCGGTACTCTTCGTCGCCACTGACCAGGACCACGTGTTTTCCCTTGCCTGGTCCGTCGCCGCCCGGCACTTCCAGCCAGGGTTCGGCCGCGGGGGCGGTCATACCAGTTGCGAGAGCCAAAATGCCCGCCACGACGACCATTCGAGCGATCGGGGACCAAGAGGTGTTGGGCCCAGAGGTTTTCCGTTTCGACATCGTGCGCCGCTCCCAAGGGTGTGGAATGTTTGAAGTGGTTGAGCGCTGCTATTGTCCCACACGAGCGGCCTGGATTTCAAGCAGCGTGAACGAGAGCTTGCCCAATCCGAGTCAACCGCATGGATAGGTCGGAGAAGGGACGGGGCTGGCGGAGCGGGCAACTTGAGAGACCCCCATTCCAGCGGTATGATTCTGCGACGGCGTTTTGCGGCTTTGGGATGGCACATGCCAGAGTCCTTGCCGGATCGCTTGGTCACCGGAGAGTCGCACGCCAATGCAGGGTATGAAAGCTTTTGACGTGGTGCGGCTGTATTTCGATCGGGCCGCCGATCAGATGGATCTGACGGACAATATGCGGCGGCTGCTATTGATCCCCAAGCGGGAGGTGCAGGTCCAGATCGCCGTCGAGATGGACAACGGCGAGCTGGCCACGCTGCTCGGCTACCGCGTGCAGCACGACAACTCGCGCGGTCCGATGAAAGGGGGCCTGCGCTACCACCCGGAGGTGGATCTGGACGAAGTCCGCTCGCTGGCGGCGCTGATGACCTGGAAAACGGCGGTCGTCGATTTGCCCTACGGGGGGGCGAAAGGGGGAATCGCGGTCGATCCCACCCGCCTGAGCCGCCGCGAATTGGAACGGATCACGCGGAAATTCGTAGACGAGATCCACGACGTCATCGGCCCCGATCGGGACATTCCCGCGCCGGACATGGGGACCGGGCCGGAGGTCATGGCCTGGATTATGAACCAATACGAAAAGTACCACGGTTTCGCCCCTGCCTGCGTGACGGGCAAGCCGGTCGAGCTGTTCGGAGTGCCGGGGCGCGACGAAGCGACGGGACGGGGGGTGGGAATCTTCGCGCTGAAGCTTTTGAGCCGCTTGGGGCGTCCGCCGCGAGGCGCGACGGTGGCGATCCAGGGGTTTGGCAACGTCGGATCGCACGCGGCGCGGTTTCTGCACGACGCGGAGTGCAAGATTATCGCGATTGGGGACGTGAGTGGCGACTATTTCCGGGCCGACGGTTTGAATCTGGCGGATATGCTGAAATTTGCCCACGAGCATCGCAATTCGCTGGCCGGCTACACTGGGGCGGACCGCCTGGGAAAGGCCGGCTCGTTGCTGGAATTGGATGTCGACATTCTGATCCCGGCGGCGTTGGGCGGGGTGCTGACCGCGGAGAACGCAGCGCGGGTCAAGGCGCCGATCATCATTGAGGCGGCCAACAGCCCCACGCATCCAGCGGCCGACGAGGTATTCGCCGCCAACGGGATTGTGGTTCTGCCGGACATTCTGGCGAACGCCGGGGGCGTGACCGCCAGCTACTTTGAATGGGTGCAGAACCGCCAGCACTATCGCTGGGGACTCAATCGCGTGCGGCAGGAGTTGGACCGGGCTTTGGGAGACGCCTTCGAGCACGTCTGGCGGCTGTCCAGCGAGCAGAAGGTCTCCCTGCGAACCGCCGCGTACATGTTGGGAATCGGCCGGGTGGGGCGCGCCACCGTATTAGGAGGTATATCGTGATGAATCAACCGCTGTCGGTGCAGACGATACGTAACATCCCGCTGTTTCACAATTTGAACGAGACCGAATGTCGCCAGGTCAGCGAAGTGCTGCAGATGATGTCCTTTCACGCGGGGGACCCGGTCATCCGCAGGGGAGAAGACGCACGGAATCTATGGATCGTGTTGCAGGGGCAGTGCGAGGTTAGCAAGCGGCTGAAACCGCACGATACGGACGATGCCCGGGTCGTGCTGGCGGTGTTGGACCCTCCGGCGCACTTTGGAGAGATGTCGTTTTTCCACCCGGCGCCCCATTCGGCCGACGTGACGGCACGGACCGACGTCACCTTGCTGCGAATCACGCACAAGGATTACCAGGACATGATCGCGGAAGGGGTCTGGGCGGCGTACAAGCTAGCGTACAACGTGGTGGAGGGGCTGGCGGAGCGGATGCGGCGGATGGATGAATGGGTGACCGATCTGCTCGCCCACCATCAGAGTTCTTCCGAGCAGGTGCCGGAGTGGAGCGAATTCCGGGAGCGGCTATTCAACCGCTGGAACGGCTGAGCCTGGCTTCAACTCGACGGCCATCGGATCGTCGAAAATCGCTTCCCCCCCTTCGGCGCGAAGCCGGACCTCGGGGCGCTCGGCCGCGCCGCGATGGGGGATCGAGCCGATGAATTCTCCGTTGACGAAGGCGGTCCATTCGTGTTCGTGGCGTTCCAAGCGCAATTCCCGATACGGGGGCGCATTGGCAGCAACGCTGGGCGGCTCGATCGCGCCGACGACGTTCAATTCCGCCGCAAACGGACGGCGTTGACCAAACTGGATCTCATTCCGGGTGGCGCGGAGGACGACGCTGTCCTGGGAAACCGGGTCGAAACCGCCTTGCAATTCCACCGCGGACGCACGGTGCATATCGTAGTTGACGCTCAGCCGGTACAAGGCCCAGGCATCCGCGCGGGCAGGCCCCGGCGGCGGTAGAAGCCGGCGGATCGTGCCTGTGCCGACGAGCGCCCTGCCTCCCTCGACGTCCAGCCCGGCGCGCCATTGCCCCCCGGCGATCGACCAGCCAGAGAGGGACTGGCCGTCGAACAGCGCCGCCGACCAGCCGGTGGCGACCCACTGTTGCCGGACCTGGCTGCGCGGTTTCCCCCAGCCTTGCCAGAGTCCCCAGGCCAAGACCGCCAAAAGCATCGCGCCGAACAGCAGAACGGTCGGGCGCAAGAGCCATTGCGCGAGAGTTAGCCGAGGGGCCGAGTCCAACGGT
>JALHPA010000574.1 GCA_022842745.1 Pirellulales bacterium | reverse complement strand
TTCGCGTCAGGAATTTCACCGGCGAATCCGCCGGCACGGACTGATCGAAGAGCAGCCGGTACGCGACCAGCCACTCGTTGTCCCGGGCAAACCGCTGCTCATCGCCGTCCCAGGAGAAGCCTTTGTAGCGCTTCTTGTGATTAAAGAACAGCTCAAAGTAGGTCCGCGTCCAACCCTTCTCGCGGAAGTGGCGCTCCATGGCGGAAACTACGTTCCGGAATTCCACCTCGTAGCCCGGCTCCCCCCACCAGAGTTGCGAAGCAGGCCATTCCGGGTTGATCGGCAAGTAGATATACGGAATCGGCCGCGGTCCGCGCCGTGTCTTGCCAAACGCGCTTCCGTCCAGTAACGGCCCGTAGTGACGGTCAAACCGGTCCCAACTCGTAATCCGCTTATTCCTGCCGGACCCTGCCAACTCCGGTGCAAACTCCGGCCCCACCTTTCCCGCGTGGCCGTAGCCAAGCTGATGATAGACGCCGCGATGCTCGTAGAAGCGCCGGTGGTAGGCGTGAATCAGTTGAAACAGTCTCTCGTCGTTCTCCGGCGGCAGCGTCTTGGGATACTGGCCAAACAACCACCCGGTGCCGTAGGAGTTATGGTCCAGGACAATCGCATCCTCCTGCGGGATCAAGCCGGGAAGCACTTCGATTTCGATGGTGGCGTTCTGCGTGCGGCCACGTTCCGTCAGGGTCACCGCGGCCCGATAGGCGCCGGGCTTCGTATCTTCCGCGATCCAAAAATCGAGCCAGAACGCTTGCGCGGTCTGATTGGGAATGCGATTGTCCGAATCCGGAATCGACGAGGCAGCGCCGGACTCGATCGGGATCAGAGCGTCGGGGAAATACTTCCCGTCCGCCTTCGTCCGGTGGAACCACTCCCGGTATATCTCCACCGGGAACGGGGACGAAACCGCCATCTGGTAAGTCAGCGGCCGATCCGTTGAAACCAAGACCTGCACCGAGGCGTATCCCCGTCGCGCTGTCGTCAACTTCCCCGTAAAGGTGGCCCCGGATCGGTCCGCCTCTACAATCGACCCGAACGGATCCGTCCGTTGATACTCCGGCAGCAATCGCAGCTCCGCCGCGCTGGCTACTGCCGCAAACAGCACAAACCTACTGAACAAATTCCACATATCCCTTCCGCTCCAGAAATCGGAAATACCCGCCAAAGCGGAACGACAGCGGCCGGCCCATCTCAAGCTCAGTCAGCCGCGCCACGTCGTCAATCGTGCGCTTGCCATCGCACCAGTACAGAGCCACGGTCACCATTTTGTCCCACGCCCCAGATGGAAACCCCTCGCGCTTCTCCGGCGCCAGATCATCCAGCGGAATCGTCCCGATTCCTTTCCGGCGCACCACCAGCGCCCCGCTGTCGGTATCCCCCGCCCGCCGGTAGGCCCGCACGCCCTGCTCGGTCAGGCGTGCCGCCTGCACTTTCTCTAGTCCCCGGATATACCCCTCGGCGGAGCCGATGGCGGAATGCTGGCCGAGTTTCCGCAGCTTGCTCAACGCGGCAATGTTGCGCTCCGCCAAGTAAGGAATGCGCGCCAAGGCGAACGCCGCCGCGGCTTGATCCCCCGCCAACAACGCATCCATACCCGCCGCCCCGGCGGCGTTCAAATCCTCGGCCGCGCTGTCCACAATCAGGCTCGCCAGCCACGGAATCTCACCCTCGCCGGCGTTGGCGGAGATATACAGGTAGGACGCCACCATCGCCGTCAAATCGCCTAACGACCGTAGATCCACCGTCGCCGGCACGTCCGCGCTGTTGTGATGGGTTACCTTTCCCGTACCGCTATACAGCCACACGTTCGGCACGCCTATCGTCGGGTCGCCCAGATAAGCGTCCGTACCCGTCTCATGCTCGGCTGAACGGAAGGGCCGGAATCGCGGCAGCGTCGCCCTCGCGATCCGCTGGATCAGAACGTCCGTCCACGATTTCGCCACATGCGGGTTCTTGTACGCCGTGTACTCTGTCCCGGCCAGATCATAGGAAGCCGCCGGGGTATCCACTGTGATCGCTGCTACCGTCCGCGCCATCCTCTCCGAATGACCCGCGATGTAGTGGAGCGAACCATATACTTCCGGCATCAGCAGCACGCGAATGCTCCGGCGCGGCCGGGGTAGCTGACCGGACTCGATCAGCCGGTGCAGCGTCCGCAGCGCCTCCACGGTCGCCGCCACGCCGGTCGCATTGTCCTGCGCTCCTTGCTCGGCGATATGTCCCAGCGCCAGCACCTCCTCCCCAGTGCGATCCGTGCCCGGCAGAATTGCCGTCACCCACGGGTACTCGCCCTCGTACAGCCGAGTCGCCGCCCGCGCCCGCAACACTACCCGCTGCCCCCCCGCCAGAAGCCCCCGCAGCTTAGCTGCCTGATTCGGCGTGACGGAGTAGGAAAGCAGCGGCGTGCTCGCCTTTAGAAACCCCCATCCATGGTCGCCCCACGCATTCACCCACTGGCGGTCGTCTCCCAGCTCCGGGTTTTCGCTAAACCCGTTCACGGCCCCCAGCGCCCCGTTTTGAGCCAGCTTATCCTTCAAATTCGCGGCATTCTGGCTCGTCAGCACCAGCTTGCCCCGCACTTGGCTCCACGGGGTGGTGTCAAGATCCACCAGTTCCGCCTCCACCCCGGCCGGCGGCGTCGGGCCACTCCACATGCCCAGACACGTCGGCGTCTGCGCGTAGTCGCAAAGCGCCATCGGCTCCGGCGCAATCACTTCGAGTGAGGCCGATTCCACATCCCAAGCCAACGGCGCCGTCCAGAACCCCGCCTTGGTCACCCCGTCCGCCCGCAGCGCTCCCATCTCGACCTGCGCCGCGCCGCTTTTCTCGAGCAGAGTCTTCAACTCCTGCACCGTCCGCTGGAACCTCGGGAAGGTAAACCACCGGTCGTTGGCATAAACCCGCTTCACTGTTTCGAGGGCATGCCTGGAGTCAACCGCCTCCGCCACCTTGCGCACCACCGGGGATACCGGGGTCGGTTGCCCCGCGGCGGCCATGGCAAACAGCAGGAAGTACGAAACGAGCCAGGGGGTTATCTTCATTCGTGCAATTTGCAAGAAAGTCTAGCGACCGTACCCCAGCCGCGTCAACACGGACTACCCGGCGCGGTCCAGTTGAAAGAGCGGAGCAAACGCCAGCGTCGCCGCGCCCACCAACGTCCCGTGCTCGCCCAAGCCCGAAGGCTGCACCCGCAGGCCGCGGAACGCTGGCCACTCGGCGGAATCAGGAAACTGAGATTCAATCGCTCCGGACAGAATCGGCCACGTCGCATTCAGCGTCGAGTTCAGCACGATCACCTCCGGGTCCAGCCCCCAAGCAATATTCACGAT
>JALHPA010000573.1 GCA_022842745.1 Pirellulales bacterium | reverse complement strand
CCAGCGTTTTGATGAGCGCCGCCCCCTCCCCCAATCCACGCTGACACTCGATCAACCGGCGATACGCCTGCGGACTGGCCTGTTTCGCCGCCACGGCTTCATACAACGGCACGGCATCAGCGAAACGCTTGGCTCGCCGGTATTCCTCGGCCAGTGCAAAAGTCAGCGGGATATTCCCCGCTTGCGCGGTATTTAGCGACTGCAATTTCGAGATCAAATCTCCCGGCGGTTGTTGCGCCGCTAGCAATTCCGCCAGCAGTTCATACGGCGCTACGCCCCGCACCGTCTCCCGCGAATCGAAATACTTCTGCAGGTTTTCCAATGCCCCTGCGCTTTCGCCGCGCTTGGCCAAAACGCGCGCCTGGTTGAACGCCGTCACCGCCGGATTGGGAGCGTGCCGGCTAAGCCGCGCGAACGCTTTCTCCGCCTCGTCCAGCCGACCAGCCGCCAGAAATGCGCTCCCCATCAATTCGTAGGTAACGCCGCGCTCCCCGGCCAGCGTCTTCAACGCCGCAGGCGTAAAACCCTTCTCGCCAGACTTCTCCAACTCCGCCAACACCTCGCCAAACGCCTCCGCGGCTCGGTCCGTTCGATTGGTCAAGAAGTACAGCCGCCCCATTTCCAGCCGCAACATGATCCGCGCCAGCGGCTCCGACTTGTCCTTCTCCAGGCCTGCGGCTTTTTCATACAAGGCCAGCGCTTCCGCTATCGATCCTTCTTCGGTCAATACCACGCCCAGCCGACGTAGAAGCACCGGATCCCCCGCATCCAGCATCGCCAACTTGACCGCATACCGGACCGCTTCTTCCGGACGATCCAGCGAAAAGGCAATCGCCACGATCTCTTTGAGCGCGGCAATGGCCTCCGGATCGGCGCGGAAAGCCCGTTGGTACAATCGCAACGCCGTCGGCAGATCTTCCCGGCGTTCCGCCATCCGCGCCGCCGAGAATAGCGACGCGGCGTGAACCCGGTCGACATCCGCCTCGCTTCGGTCGACGTTCGGCGCCAACCGCAACGCGGGTTCGTCGTCCCCGATCGGCGTCTCCGCTCGAACCTGGCCCCCCCCAGGGCCGTCCCCCCGCGCGCACGGCCCCTCAAGCATTCCCACGGAAATCCACGCGCCCAGAGCCAAAGCCCAGGCGAATCCACGGCGGCTAAAGCGTCCAAAACAGCCTATCATCGCGCGGCCTGTTCGCGGTCTTCTACTCGGGTTTCGCCTTCTACTTGGGTTTTCGCTTGGCAAGTTGCTTGCTGGCCGGCTTCTTCTTGGCGGATAAATGGACCGACTTGGCGGAAGACTTGGATTTCCCATGCTCCCCCTCCGACCGCTTCTTGGCCCCCTTGTCCGCGCTTTCCCCCCCCTTTTTCGCCCCCTCTCGGGCCTTCGGTGGCGCGGCCTTGCGATCGGTCGATTTCGATTCGTGCCCTTTGCCGTCCGCTCCCTTCGCCTCGTGACCTTTTCCCCCCTCCTTCGCTTCCGCCTCCTTCGACTCCGCTTCCTTTCCCTCCGGCCGCTTCTTCTTGCCGCCGGACTTCTCGCTCTCGGCCGGCGTTTCCTCGGGCTTCCGGGCCGATTTCTTGCTTCCCTTTCCGTCCGCTCCGGGGGGCGACGGGAAAACCAGCCCCCCCCTCTTCGGGATCAGATCCTTCGCCGACGGATTCACCGCCAACAGCGCCTTGCGCACCTGCGGCGACTGCGGATTGGCCACGTAGTCGGCCGCCAATTGGTGCAACAACCCGCCAAACTCGATCCCCTTGTTCTTGGGAATCGCCCGCTCCAATCCCGACACGCTCCCAGACCCCACTTCCTCGCGCGTGGCGATCCCCATCAAATACAAGACCTCTAGCGCGCCTCGATCGAGCGGAATATGATGCCCGGCCAGCGCTGTCTGCACGGTATACGCCACGACAAACGGAGTCGCCCCCTCCAGTTCCTCCAGCCGCTTCACTCCCAGTCCAATATTCTGCTTTTTCAGCGGCTCCAGGTCGAAGCTATACGTCGACTCGAACACCCCCTGCAGCACCCGTTTCACGTTCGCCGCCGCCGCCTCGGCCTCCGGCAACTCGCGCAACACCTCGGCCAGCTCCGAAACCGTGCTCACCCGCACTTCGTTCCAGTCGAAAAATGCGTCCCGCAGCCGATGATAGGCCTTGGCCGCCGTCTCGTACGGCGCATTCTCGAGGCAACAAGCAAACAGCATTTGCTCCAGCAGCGGTCGCTCTTCCTCCTCGCTCGTCGCCTTGTAGCTCTGCTTCAATACGCGGTGCGCCTTGGCAATCAACGATGCTCGGTTCGTGTGGGCCATAGAATCTCTATCAGGCTTGCGGCGGACGCTCGACTCGAGCATCCACAAATTCGAATGGCTATTGGTTGAATGTTATCCTCGGGTTCCGGCCGACCGGCGTTCCGCTCATCCCTCAAGCGGCAAACCAGCGTCAAAACCCCGTTCACGCCCGATCCTCAGGCTGGTCCTCGTCCAAAGTGTCACGGTTCGTTACCCCATCGATGTCGATCTCTGCTTCGGGGTCGACATCCGGGTCGGCGGCCGGGGCGCCTGCCGCGGTCTCGGCCGGTTGGTCTTCATTCAGCACCCGTCGCAAGATCTGCGCGATCTCGATCGACTTCTTCACTCCGAGATCCAGCACGAATTGCAACCGCGGCGTATAACGAGTTTCGATCCGCTGGGCCACCTTGGATTGCAAGTAGCCCGCCGCGCTTTGCAAACCCTGCAAGCTCAGCTTTTGCTTGGATTCGTTCCCCATCACGGAAACGAACACCTTGGCCTGCTGCATGTCCGCCGCCACCTCGACTTTGGTAACGGTCACGTCCCGGATCCGCGGATCGTGCAGATCGGTCAAGATGGCCATGCTGACCACCTCTCGAATCGCTTCTGCGGCTTTTAGCAATCGGCGGGAAGGCATGGCTCAATGCAATCGTTCTACTCGGTTGATTCGCGGGGCGACCGGGCCGGCCGCAACCGACCACCCAATCGATCCAGAGGGCGCCGCGGGTTTCAAAAGCTTTCGCTTTCCGACGCGGCCCCGGGGCGCTCTTATAACGTCCGCGCGATCTCCTCGATCTTGTACGCTTCGAGCACGTCTCCCTCCTTGACATCGTTGAATCCGGCCAGTTTGATGCCGCATTCCAATCCTTCGCGCACCTCCCGCGCATCGTCCTTTTCCCGCTTCAGCGTATCGAGCGAATAGTCTCCGACGATCCGGCTCTCGCGGATCACCCGCACCCGCGCGTTCCGCTGAATCACGCCGGACAACACCCGGCAACCGGCGATCGTCCCCACCCGGCTGATGGTAAACGTCCGCTGGACGAGCGCCCTTCCCA